>VSOK01000016.1:9794-47970 GCA_009774765.1 Bacteroidales bacterium | reverse complement strand
AGCCTGCAGATGGGGCAGACAGTTATGAACTTGTTGTAGAACGGGCAGGAGATGATTTCTCTTCTCTGGAGGCGTCTTTCGGCATTGCTGACAAGACTGAAATCACACTTTCCCGTGATGCTTTGGAGGAACTGTACAGAAAGTTCTCCAATGACGGAACGGCGGCTTTGGAGTGGACGGTCAATTCTGTCGCGGACGGGAATACATACCGTGGCCGTGATGTGCGCAGACTGTTTCTGACAAATGCCGTGGAACCTTGTGTGGTAGAGGCTCTGTTTTCGCCTGAGGACGGTCATAGAGCAGATCTCGTCCTTATTGGGGATGCTCTGTCTTTTTCTTGGTCTGCAGCGGAATCCCACGTTTCCGGCAGACCTTCATACACTTTGGTCCTTGATCGCAAAGGAGGTGATTTCACGTCGCCTGTGGCTTCTTTTGACGCTGGCGAGGCTACTTCCATTAATATACCCAAGGGCACTCTGAGGGAGTTGTTTGACGCGAATGCTCCTGCAGGGGCAAAGACACTTCCGCTTGTGTGGACTGTCTCCAGCCGGTCTGGTGACGGTGTCTGGTACTCGGAAGCAATCCATAATCTGACGATTTCTGATCTTCCTGTCGCGTACTCAAATCCTGTTTTTACCGGTTTTTCTCTTCCTGACCCTGATGTGATAAGGGCGGATGACGGATATTTCTATCTTTATGCCACTGAACATAACCGTAATGATGTGAACATGAAGAACAGTCCCATAATGCGTTCCAAGGATCTTATAGACTGGACGCGTGTAGGGGCATTGTTTACCGATCAGACACATCCTCAGATAACCGACCAGAATCCAGCCGGGATATGGGCACCTTCAGTCAACAAGGTGGCTGGAAGATACGTCGTATATTATTCGCAGCCCGGTCGTAATTATAAGCACGCAATAGGAGTGGCTGTGTCTGACAGTCCTGCCGGACCGTTCACTGATCTTGGCAAGATTATCGACAGCAATGAGCAGGGGGTTGATATTTCCATAGATGCGTATCTTTATCAGGAAGACGGCAGGAACTATCTTTTCTGGGGAAGTTTCCGCAGCATAAGTGTCCTTGAACTGACAGCCGACGGGACTGCTATCAAAAATAAAGATACCCAGAAAAGACGGGAAGTGGCCGGAGGGCAGTATGAGGCGTCCGTCGTGCTCAAAAGGGACGGATGGTATTATCTGATAGTATCTACCGGTGATTATTCCAAAGGAGGGACATACAGGCTTGTAGCAGGACGTTCCCGCAGCATTTTCGGACCTTATACGGACAAGAACGGGAATGATATGATGAGTGTGCATCACGAACTTGTCCTGAAAGGCAACAACGAATTTACTTCACCTGGACATTGTTCACGTATAATTACCGATGATGCCGGGCAGGACTGGATATTGTACCACGCGTATACTGAGGACATGGACTACAGGTGCCTTATGCTCGACAGGGTCGATTGGGTGGACGGCTGGCCTGTCTCTCCTGGGCAGCAGCCTTCATCAAAGTCTGTTGACCGGCCGATATTCCGTTGAGTCAGCGTTTGGCTTCTATTGTATATGTGAAGCTGTCGGCTCTGTAGTATCCTATGTTGTATTCCACAGGCTTGTCGTCGTCAGAATACACGAAACGTTTCCTTATAAGAATAGGGTCGTTCGGCTTTATTTCAAGTTTTTCCGCAATGAACTCCTCTGCGAGTCTTGCGGAAATTTCTTCTTTGCTTGTCTTGACTGTTATATTGTAGTCTTTTTCAAGCAGGTCATAAAGAGGTCTTGTGAAATCCTCCTCTCCTGTAAGAGGAATCAGAGGATTGAAATATGATATGAAATATACGAAAGGGTATTCTTTTCTTCCGCGCACCCTTTCAAGTACAAGACATCTGGTGGATTCGTTCTCCACCCCGAAGAAGTTCGCGATTTCCTCTTTGGGCTTTTGGAAGCTGATGTGCAGTTCGAAATTGCGTATTGAAATTCCTAACATTTTCATTTCCTGTGAGAAACTTAGCCAGTTCTGCACTCCTCCGACAATTCCTTTACGTATGACTTTTGTACCTACTCCCTTTTTCCTGGACAGAAGGCCTTCAAACACCAATTTGTTGATAGCCTGTCTTAATGTATTCCGCGATATATTCAATTGTTCAGACAATTCAACTTCGTTCGGGAGAAGTTTCCCATTTTTGTACTCTTCAGACTCAATGAGCTGTCTTAATATTTCTTCTGCTTGAATGTGAAGCGGTTTAGGGTTGTTGTGGTCAATTTTCATAGCCTTTCCAATAGTCTCTCATCGCAAAAATACTGAAAAATTATTTAAGTATTTGGTTTTTGAAAATTAATTTTCATATTTGCACAATTGTTATATGTTCAAACAAATTAAACTATGAGACATTCGAATTATGATAAATATCCTGCGACAAAAATATCCGGTATTGCGACCATAGGATGGGAAGAAATTCTGAAAGTCGTAAAGGAGGCTCTTGGAGACCGTGATGAACTTGCCGTTGAACTGTACACCGGGGTTTATGAAAATGAGGTGCTCGGGGCGTTCAGGAGCGTATGGGGTGACAATGTTGTGGATACACGTTCCCTGATGAAGCCTGAAGAGGAAATATTGAAGATGACGGAGCGTTATATGACTGACGATGTTCTCTTCGGTTATGTAACTTCGTTGAGGATGAGTGATTATTTTGACGAAGAACGTCTTTCGGCTGTAAGTAATATGCCGGAAGGTGTCAGGGTGGTTGTCGGAAGCGGGGCGTCTCTTGCAGTTTCCGAAAATGCTATGGTCATATATGTTGATATGGCCCGCTGGGAGATCCAGCAGAGGTTCCGCAGGCACGAGGTGATGGCTCTCGGGACAGACAACAGGAACGATTCTGTTTCCATACAGTACAAACGTGGATATTTCAACGACTGGAGAATCTGTGACATCCATAAGGACAGTCTTTTCGGCAGGGTTGAATTCTGGATTGACACCCATATCGCCGGCAGTCCGAAGATGATAGACAGAAATATGTTTTTTGAGGGAATAGACCGTACGGTAAGTTCTCCGTTCCGTGTGGTGCCGTTTTTTGATCCTGCTCCGTGGGGCGGACAATGGATGAAGGAAGTATGCGGCCTGGACCGGAACAAAGCTAATTTCGGATGGTGCTTTGACTGTGTTCCGGAGGAGAACAGCCTTTACTTTGATGTTGACGGTGTGCTGTTTGAACTTCCTTCGGTCAACCTTGTGCTGTTGAGAAGCAGGGAACTTCTTGGGGAGTCGGTTGAGGCCCGATTCGGCAAGGATTTTCCAATCCGTTTTGATTTCCTTGACACTTTCGGAGGAGGAAACCTCAGTCTGCAGGTGCATCCGACCACTCAGTTCATAAGGGAGAATTTCGGAATGCCTTATACCCAGGACGAGAGCTATTATCTGATGGATGCCGGTGAGGATGCCGCTGTATATATCGGCCTGAAGACAGGAGTGGACAGCGATGCTATGATCTCTGACCTGAGGAAGGCCAGGAAAGGCGAAATCGTCTTTGACGCGGAAAAATATGTCAACAGGATTCCTGCAAAAAAACACGATCATTTCCTCATTCCCGGAGGGACTGTCCATTGTTCTGGATCGGAAGGGATGGTGCTTGAGATAAGCTCCACTCCGAGTATCTTCACATTCAAGATGTGGGACTGGCAGAGGCTCGGGCTTGACGGAAAGCCGAGGCCTATAAATGTGGAACGTGGAATCCGTGTGATAGACTGGAAGCGTGATACCGGGTATGTGGAAAAGAATCTTCATAACCGTTTTGAGACAGTCGCTTCGGGAGAAGGGTGGAAGGAAGAAAGGACAGGTCTTCACCCAAATGAATTCATAGAGACACGCAGGCATACGTTTACAGCTGAGGTCAGCCATAATACAGGCGGGAGTGTCAATGTGCTGAATCTGGTCGACGGGGAAGAGGCCGTCGTCAAGAGTCCGACAGGAGCATTCAGTCCTTTTGTCGTTCATTATGCGGAGACTTTCATCATTCCTGCTTCTGCAGGAGACTATACGATAACTCCGTGCGGCAGGTCTGAAGGCAGGGAATGTATGACCATAAAGGCCTACGTGAGATTCTGATCGGCATTTTGCCTGAATCTGATATGGAATAACCACATATACACTGAAATACTATGTACGAAAAAGATGAAAGGGTTGTGATGACCCTTGATGCCGGAGGTACGAATTTCATATTCTCAGCTATGAGGGGCTGCCGTGAAATAATCGCACCGGTAAGGATGAAAGCCGTGACGGACGATTTGCGGAAATGTCTGGAAACTCTTGTGGGAGGATTCCGGGAGGTACTTTCAAAATTGGAAACCGTGCCGGTCGCCATAAGTTTTGCATTCCCGGGGCCGGCGGACTACAGGAACGGTGTTATAGGACATCTTCCTAATTTCCCCGCATTTTCAGGCGGCGGAGTCGCTCTGGGCCCGTATCTCGAAGACGTTTTCGGGCTGCCTGTCTTCATCAATAATGACGGAAATCTGTATGCATACGGGGAGGCTCTGTCGGGAGTGCTGCCTGAGATAAATGCACGGCTGGAATCAGCCGGAAGCGTAAGGCGATACGGTAATCTTGTAGGAATCACTCTCGGTACCGGCTTCGGTGCGGGAGTCGTCATCGGCGGCAGGCTTTTGACCGGCGACAATGACTGCGGTGGTGATGTCTGGTGTATGCGGAACGGAATTTATCCGGATATGATCGCCGAAGAAGGTGTAAGTGTCAGGGCGATAAAAAGGGTATATGGAACCTTGAGCGGTGAGGACTCTTCGGAGATATGCCCTAAGGATGTCTTTGACATAGCCGAAGGCGTAAGGCCCGGTGACAGGGATGCCGCAAAAGCCTGTTTCTATGAGCTGGGGCGTACTGCAGGGAATGCGATAGCCAATGCGCTGAATATCGTTGACGGCATAGTCGCCATAGGCGGGGGCATCTCCGGTGCGCACAAATATATATTCCCTGGCATAGTGGAAGAAATGCGCAGGAGACTCGGCACATTTTCAGGAGCGTCGTTCCCTTGCCTCCAGATGGATGTCTACAATCTTAATGACGAGTCCGATATGCGCGTGTTCCTGTCCGATGAAAGCCCGTCTTTTGTGGATGTGCCGTTTTCAGACAGGAAAGTACCATACATAAAACATAAGAAGACAGGTATAATCCTGTCATCGTTAGGGGCGAGCGAGGCTATAGCCGCAGGTGCGTATGCCTACGCGCTCAGCCGTTATGATGAGAAATATAGTAAACAAAGTTTAAACTGATTATGAGACTTATGAATCTATTGATGCTGCCGGTCGTCTTTCTTTCGGCGGCAGCTTGCTGCGGAAGGTCGGAGAACATTGACCTTACAGGCTATGTGAACCCCAATATAGGCACTGTGCACAGCCGCTGGTTTTTCTATACTCCGGCAGCCGAGCCGTTCGGACTTGCAAAGCTTGGAGCTTCCACAAATGGGACATACGGCAACAAGGACGGGTGGGAGGCTGTCGGCTATGAAGACACTCATACTTCCATAGACGGGTTTCCTTGTGTCCACGAATTTCAGGTGGGAGGAATTTCCCTTATGCCTGTCACGGGAGATGTGAAGACGGTTCCGGGGCCGCTTGAGGATCCGGACGGCGGTTTCCGTTCGCGTTTTGACAAAGAGACCGAGGATGCACGCCCGGGCTATTATTCCGTAGTGCTCAAGGATTATGACGTAAAGGTGGAGCTTACGGCTACCGCAAGGACCGGCTTCCAAAGGTACACTTTTCCTGCTTCTGAAAAATCCCATATACTCTTCAATATAGGCAACAGGCAGGGTGAGAGCGGCAATGTAAAGGATGCCTATATCGAATGCTCAGGGAATGTGGTATCGGGCTATGTCATCACAGAGCCCGAATATATCAAGAGGTATCAGGCGGGAGCGTCCCTTCCTGTCTATTTCTATGCTGTTCTTGACCGTGCCCCCGAATCGGTGGGAGTCTTCCGCTATGGCAGCGGGATTTCAGAGGCGGATGAGATAAGGGGAAGCGGAGCTGTCATGTCCCTTGACTATTCCACAGAAGAAGGTGATGTGGTGACAGTCAAAATAGGCCTGTCCTATACTTCTGTGGAGAATGCCGAGAAGAATATGCTCGCCGAGGCTGCGGATGCTTCATTTGATGATGTGATGGAAGCCACTATGGCGAAGTGGAATGACGAACTGAACAAGATCAGGGTCTATGGCGGAACAGAGGAGAGCAGGGTGAAATTCTATACCGGACTTTATCACGCCCTTCTTGGAAGGGGACTTGCCAGCGACGTCAACGGAGCATATCCTAAAAATGACGGTTCTGTTGGACAGATACCTCTCGGAAGGGACGGGAAGCCTGTCCACAACCACTATAATACAGATGCCGTATGGGGAGCATACTGGAATCTTGAAACTTTGTGGGCTTTGGCCTGGCCCGAGTATTACAATGATTTTGTCAACAGCCAGATGCTTGTCTACAATGAGACCGGATGGCTTGGCGACGGCATAGCTGGCAGCAGATATGTGTCCGGTGTCGGGACCAATATGACCAGTATCGCATTTGCGGGAGCATACAACAGCGGTATAAGGGATTTTGATGTAGAGGCGGCATACCGGGCTGCCCTTAATAACGAAACAGGCTGGAAGGACAGGCTTGCTGGAGCAGGAAAACTTGATGTGAAACTTTTTGTGGACAAAGGATGGATTCCGTATGTGTCTTCATCTGACAATTTTGCGATGTTCCAGGAAGGTTCGCAGTTTTCGGCGTCCCATACGCTTGAATACAGCTTCAGCTCGTATGCCGTGGCCCAGTGGGCAAAAGCTCTTGGACATAATGATGACTATGAGCAGCTTATGGAACTGTCAAAAGGCTGGTCAAAGCTCTTTGACGAATCCGAAGGCCTTGTCCGTCCGCGTACTCCTGACGGCAGGTTCATAGACAATTTTGACCCGTATGAGTCCTGGAGAGGCTTTCAGGAAGGCAATGCCATGCAGTACACATTCTTTGTACCCCATGATCCTTACGGCCTGATAGAGAAAGTCGGGGCGGACAAATTCAATGAACGTCTGGACGGAATCTTTACACAGGCGCGCAAGTCGATTTTCGGAGGTGGAAAAGTCGCATACGCATTTTCCGGTCTTCAGAGCCCGTATAACCATGGCAACCAGCCGAGCCTGCACATTTCCTGGCTGTTCAATTTCTCCGGGAAGCCTTGGCTTACCCAGAAATGGGTAAGGCTTATCTGCGACGAATTCTACGGGACAGACGGTGAACACGGATACGGCTATGGACAGGATGAGGATCAGGGACAGCTCGGAGCGTGGTATGTTCTTGCCGGTATGGGGCTGTTCGATGTCCAGGGAGGTGCTACGGTTGATCCTACATTCCAGATAGGAAGCCCTCTGTTTGACAGGATAGAGATTGCCCTCAGTCCTGTGAACGCAAAAGGAAAGCGTTTTGTGATAGAGGCTTCCGGCAACGGGCCTGAGTCATATTATATCCAGTCGGCGGAATTCAACGGAAGGCCGTTTGACCGCAACTGGCTGTACCGCAGTGAACTTTATGACGGCGGGACGCTCAGGCTTGAAATGGGGCCTTCTCCGGCAGAGGGTTGGGGCACGTCAACGCCTCCTCCTTATTCAAGATAATATAAAGTGGTCATATAATATTATTCAGAATATGGCGAAAAATAAATTCTCAATGGCGGTCCTGCCTGTCCTTTTCGGATTTTTTATAATGGGCTTCTGTGACATAGTCGGAATAACATCGGACTATGTGCAGAGGACATTCGGATGGTCCGATGCCATGACAGGCTTTGTCCCGTCGATGGTGTTCATCTGGTTTTTGTTCCTCGGCATACCCGTCGGAGCCTGTATGAACAGATGGGGAAGGAAAAATACGGTGCTTCTGAGTCTTGGGATTACCGTAGCGGGTATGTTCCTGCCGGTCATTTATTTCAACGGGGTGACATGTATGCTTGCATACGCCTTTCTCGGTATCGGCAATGCTATTCTTCAGGTGTCGCTTAATCCTTTGCTCAACAATGTTATCGGAGACTCCCGTCTTCTGACCAGCGGCATTACTGCAGGACAGGTGATCAAGGCCCTGTCTTCATTGGCCGGTCCGGAAATAGTGCTGATCGCGGCGGCATGGTTCGGGGCGGATAGATGGTATTATTGTTTCCCGCTTCTTGGCGCAATAACCCTGCTGTCAGCTCTTTGGCTTGGACTGTCCACGGTCCCGCGTGAACAGTCATCTTCGGCAGGGCATTCTACGGCAGAGGTTTTCTCCGTGCTTAAGGACAGGAAGATACTTATGCTGTTTCTTGGAATATTCTTCATTGTCGGAGTGGATGTCGGAGTCAATTATATAAGTTCCAAACTTATGGCTGAGCGTTTCGCCTGGACATCAGGCCAGGTCAAGACCGCACCTCAGATATATTTCCTGTGCCGTACCGCAGGCGCTCTTTTGGGTGCCTTCCTGCTGGCAAGGATGTCTGCATCGTTATATTTCAGGATAAATATGGCAGCATGTGTGGCGTCTATGCTTGTGCTGATGCTTGTCTATGATGCGGCTGTCGATATGGCTGCCATCGGATGTATCGGGTTTTTCGCGTCTTCCATATTCTCCATAATATATTCTGACGCGCTTCTGGAGCGTCCTGAGAAGGCCAATGAGATTTCCGGCCTTATGATAACCGCTGTCGCCGGTGGTGCTGTCGTGCCTCCTGTGATGGGAGCGGCGATGGGGGCTATGGGCATAGCGGGAGGACTCGCTGTGATATTTGCCTGTCTTGTCTATCTGACGTTCCTTTCTTTCCGCGTCAGATAAAAGTTGACCGTGTTATAATAATCCGTATCTTTGCGCGTCCTTAAAATCAGTCTAAGATATGAAAAAAGTTCTTGTTGTGGGCGGCGGCGGAAGATGCCACGCTATCGTGGATGCGCTGAGCCGGTCATCAGAAGTCGGTAAAATCTATTGTGCCCCGGGAAATGCCGGAATTGCCGCACAGGCAGAATGTGTGCCTTTGAAAGACACGCAGGTTGAAGAACTCAAGGAGTTCGCTCTTGAAAATGGAATAGATCTGACCGTCGTCGGTCCTGAGGTCGCTCTTGCAGCCGGTATCGCGGATGTCTTTTCCGCTGCCGGTCTGAGGATATTCGGACCATCGAAAGCCGCTGCGACCATTGAGTCGAGCAAGGACTTTGCAAAACGCCTGATGGCTAAATACGATATACCTACGGCCGCTTTTGAGACTTTTGAAGATTATGACAAGGCTCTTGAATATGTCAGGAAAGGTTCGTTGCCTGTGGTATTGAAATATGACGGTCTTGCTGCCGGAAAAGGCGTTGTGATCCCTGAGACATTTGAAGAGGCGGAGGCAACTCTGAAGGATATGCTGCTGGATGACAAGTTCGGCAAAGGTAAAGTCGTCGTAGAGGAATTTCTGACAGGTCCGGAATTCTCATTCATGTGCTTTGTTGACGGGACTGAAGTCTATCCTATGGCTGTTTCGCAGGACCATAAACGCGCGTACGAGGGGGACAAGGGTCCTAACACAGGAGGAATGGGAGCGTATTCTCCGCTTCCGTTCGTTACTGATGAGGATATGGAGTATGCAATGGAGAAGGTGATGAAGCCTGCCGCCGCCGGTATGATTGCAGAGGGATGCCCTTTCAAAGGTGTGCTGTACGGAGGTCTTATGAAAACCCCGTCAGGAATAAAGGTGATCGAGTTCAACTGCCGTTTCGGCGACCCGGAGACAGAAGTCATCCTGCCTTTGCTGGAATCAGATATATATGATATATTCTCGGCTGTGGCAGACGGTACTCCTATGCCTGAAATCAGGTGGAAGGCTGATGCCTCAATGGGATTTGTAATGGCATCAAAAGGTTATCCGGGAAGCTATGGGAAGGGATTTGTGATAGATGGTCTTGAAGAAGCCCTTTCTGATCCTGCTGTCAGGATATACCACATGGGTACGGCTCTGAAAGACGGTGATGTCGTGACTTCAGGCGGGCGCGTTCTGATGGTCGTGGGTTCCGGAAGTTCGCTCCGGCAGGCTCACGACACTGCTTTGAAGGCTGTAGAGAAAATCAGGTGCGAAAATCTTTTCTATCGCCGTGACATCGGGTGGCGAGTATTGTAGTATTTTCCACGATTTATTTTTGCTCCAAAAACTCCTCCCCATAAATGGGTCCCCTCCCTTTTCGGGAGCCAATGGTTTTTTCCGAAAAATAAATTGTGGAAAAGGATTTAGGAATTAAACGCATATAGATAGTATGATTATCAGCGGAAAAGAACTTTCAGCTCAGCTGAAGGCGGAAATGGCGGCACAGGTTGCTGAATTTCCAGAAAAATACGGCCGTGTGCCGCATCTTGTCGTCATTCTGGTCGGGGACAATCCGGCAAGCGTGTCATACGTTACCGGCAAGGCAAAGGCATCCGAACTCGTCGGAATCAGAAATACGACCCTACGTAAGCCTGAGACGATTTCCGAGGCGGAACTTCTTGACATTATCCGTGACCTCAATGCGGATGACACTGTCGACGGAATCCTTGTCCAGCTACCTCTCCCGAAGCATATAAGCGAATCCAAGGTCATTGAGACCATATCGAAGGAAAAGGATGTCGACGGATTCCACCCTCTCAACGTGGCAGCCTTGTGGCAGAAGGAGGAATGCATTCTTCCATGCACTCCCAAAGGCATCATCAAAATGCTGAAGGCTGCAGGCGTGGAGATCAAAGGCAGACGTGCAGTGGTCATCGGAAGGAGCAATATTGTCGGCCTTCCTGTCGCTAAGCTGCTTCTTGACGAAAATGCGACAGTGACGATAGCGCACAGCCGTACAGAGAACCTGCCTGAGCTTACACGTCAGGCTGAAATACTGGTCGTGGCCATAGGAAGGCCCAAATTTGTCACAGGTGATATGGTCTCGGAAGGTACAGTCGTGATCGATGTCGGGGTCAACCGTGATCCTGAGACAGGAAAACTTTGCGGAGATGTTGATTTCTCCGCAATAGAACCTAAGGCATCAGTGATTACTCCGGTACCGGGCGGCGTCGGTCCTATGACTATCTGCTGTCTTATGGAGAATACGATAGAATGTTTTCTCCGCAAACGGTAGAAACAGTGCGATTATGACCTGCTCGGTTCGTCGAGTCTGAGCTGCGGATGTTTCCGTGAAGACAGGAACAGCATCACGGCTACGGTTACGGCAACGGCTCCGAGCAGGACAAAAATATATTCCGCGTGGATGGCGGCACTGATTTCCTGTGCCTTGTTGCCGCTTTCGGTTATGCCGTTTTTGAAAATCTTCCCTATGAATATCGGGATTATCATCATTCCCATATTCTGGATCCAATATATGAGCGAAAATGCCGTTCCCAGATTCTTTTCAGGGACAATTTTCGGCACTGACGGCCACATTGCGGACGGCACAAGGGAATATCCTATACCCAGAAGAGCGATGGCTGCATATCCGTATATGGCTACTCCCTGAGGAGCGAAGGTTATTATGATATGCGATGCAAGCACCATCACTGAGCCTGTTATCATCCATACTGTAGCTTTTCCGACTTTGTCCACAAGTGCACCGAAGAGTGGAGTGAAGACAATGGTGAAGAACGGTATCATAGAAAGCATCCATGTCGCCGTCTCAAGTTCCATATCAAAAAGAGGGATAAGGATTGATGTCCCGAATTTCTTGAACCGGATGACGCAGCAGTAGAAGAATACGCAAAGAAGCGCAATCATCAGGAATCTCGGATTTGTCAATACTTTCCAGATGTCTGAGAATCTGAATCTGTCCTCTTCGGCCGTGACAGTCCTGTCGCTGAGTCCTGTCTGCCTGTCGAACCTTGCATCCATAGCCACGAAGACGGCCCAGAGGACCGCACCAGCCATCAACAGCGCAAGTCCAAGAAAAGCAGGCCTGCTCGTCTCGCTGAGCATATACATCTGCCCCTCAGCCTTTTGTGCCACAAGCACAGGTGAAAGCACAAGTGCTGCCGCCGTACCGAGGCGTGCTATGGAAAGCTGAAGCCCCATAGCCAGTGCCACATTCTTACCTTTGAACCATTTTGCAATGGAGCGTGTTACAGCCACGCCTGCTATTTCGCTTCCAAGTCCGAAAAGCATACATCCGATATATGCTACCGTCAATGAAATACGTGGTGGCATTCCGGAAGAAACGGCAAAAGTCACTGTAGCTGCTCCGGCTGCCATCATACCGACGAAAACGCTTCCGACAATCCTGACGCCGAACATATCCAGAAGTATTCCGCAGGCGATCAGACCTCCGCATACGCAAAGGAAAGAATATCCTCCGGCATAGAATCCATAGTCTTCGTAGTCCCATCCCAGCTCAAGCAGTTCAGGATTTCTGAACAGATGCGAAAGGGATGAAAACATATCGTCAAAGAAATATGACGCGAACATCGGTACAACAAGAAGAGCAAGAGCGACCCAGCAGGCACTCTTGCTCTCTTTCAATGATTTGAATATTCTGTTCATTTATGTCGCATTGGATTATTTCTGCACATTCGGCAGCTCAAGCCCGTATCCTTTTTTCCTGTCCTCTATTTTCAGGAGGAAGGTAAGGAAAAACGCGAGCACTCCGAATGAAGCGAAAATCAGCATAGGTACAAGATATCCTCCGGTAGCCTGCAATGTGACGCCGATAAGCAGCGGAACAAGGCAGAGCCCTATGTTCTGCACCCAGAAAATAAGGCAGTATGCCGAACCGAGAATCTTCTCGTCAATTATTTTTGGCACGCTCGGCCACAAGGCGGCAGGAACAAGGGAGAAAGATACTCCGAGAACTACCACAAGGAGAAGCGCGAACCACTGTTTAGGATATACAGGCAGCACGAATGCAAAGCTGAGGTGGCATACTACCATAATTATCGCACCGAGCATAAGCATTGAAGCTCCTTTTCCCTTGAAGTCGAGGAAACCGCCGAGGAACGGGGTAAGCACCATTGCGAGAATAGGGAAGCAGCTGAAGAGTCTTGCCGCGCTTTCCGCATCAGTTCCGAGCGTGATCTCAAGGAAATTGGTCGCATATCTCTGGAACGGGAATATCGCGCTGTAATAAAGCACGCAGAGGAGAGCGACGATCCAGAACATCTTGCTGCTGAAAATCTTTCCGAGGTCGCTGATGTGGAACTCTTCTTCAGATGATTTCTCCTCGGACATCCTTCCTGCTGCTACAAGCTGTGAGTCGAACTTCCTGTCCATAACGGTGAATACGATAAAGCATATCAGTCCTATCAGCAGAAGTGCCGTGCAGAATCCTATAGGGGCTACGATGGACTGGTCGAACTTTGCGGAGATAAGCGGAGAAATCCACATTACGGCAAATACTCCGAGACGTGCGATTGCCATTTCCAGTCCCATTGCAAGGGCCATTTCCTTGCCCTGGAACCATTTCGCGATAGCCTTTGAAACTGTCGTTCCCGCCATTTCGCATCCGCATCCGAAAATCATGAATCCGAGGCAGGCCATTTTCGCGCTTCCCGGAAGGGCTGTCCACCAGGAGCCGAGCCATGCATTGAACTCTGTGGTCTGGAACCAGTCTGTGATTCCGATGAATTTGATGGATGCTCCGATTACCATAAGCGATGCGGACAGAAGTCCTGTGAAGCGTGTTCCCATCTTGTCGAGGATTATACCGGCGATAATCAGGAATCCGAACACGTTCAGGATATACTCTGAAGCCGCGTATGTGCCGAAGACCGTGCTGTCCCAGTTTCTTGACTGTTCCACAAGGGATTTCAGCGGAGACATTACGTCCACGAACATATAGGCGAAGAACATCATAGACGCGATCAGCACCAGGACAGACCATCTTGCTACTGCGCTGTCATTCAGGAATTTCTGAAGTTTTTCCATATTATTTGATTTTAATTGTTGATAATCAGTCGCACAAAAGGCCCGCAAGTTATCCAATAAATCATAAAACACAAAATCTAATTTTTTTATAGAATCGCAAAAATGTTCGTATCTTGCAACGATTTTGGAAATATATGTTAGAAAAGGTTAATTCACCACAGGATATCAGAAGTCTCGGCCAGGAGGAACTCAAGGCTCTCTGTGCTGAAATCCGCGAATATATGATTGAGTGCTGCTCAGTCAATCCGGGGCATCTCGGCTCCAGTCTCGGGGCTGTGGAGCTTGTCGTAGGACTTCATTACGTGTATGATACTCCAAAGGACAGGATCGTGTTTGACGTAGGGCATCAGGCGTATGCCCACAAAATCATTACCGGCAGGAGGGAGGCATTCCGCAACAACAGGAAAAAAGACGGTATAAGCGGCTTTCCGAAAATGTCGGAAAGCGAATATGACGCCTTCGGCGGGGGCCATACATCCACATCCATATCCGCTGCCCTCGGGCTTGCCAAGGCTGCCGGGTTTAGGGGTGACGGCAGCAGGACCGTCGCGCTGATCGGAGACGGCGCGCTTTCCGGAGGTCTTGCGTTTGAGGGGCTGAACAATGCGGGAGGAGACAATGCGGACCTGCTTCTCATAGTCAACGACAACAACATATCCATAGACAAGAACATCGGTGCAATCCACGAGCATCTTCTCAAGCTTACGACCAATCCTGCGTACAACAGGATAAAGAACAAGGTATGGGACAAGATAGGCGCGGGAAAATTCAGGGAATCACTGCAGAACATCGTAGTTACTACCAAGTCGCATATTGTCAAAGATTCCGGAGGCGCGCTTTTCGAGGCGATGGGATTCCGGTATTTCGGCCCTATTGACGGGAATGACATAAATCAGGTCGTCACCACGCTTGATAAGCTCAAGGATATCAAAGGTCCGAGGGTATTGCACGTGATCACGACCAAAGGCAAAGGCTATGCGCCGGCCGAAGAGGACCAGACTATATGGCACGCACCGGGGATGTTTGATCCTGTCACAGGCAAGCGTATAAGCAGTTCCTCCCACAAGGCGAGCCGTTATCAGGATGTTTTCGGCGAGGTTCTTCTTGAATTGGCCAGGAAAGATGAAAGGATTATAGGCATCACTCCTGCGATGTCCAGCGGATGCGGTATGAATATACTCGCCAAGGAGATGCCGGACAGGTTTTTTGATGTCGGTATCGCTGAGGAGCACGCAGTGACATTCTCTGCCGGCCTTGCGGCCGGAGGTATGATACCGTTCTGCAACATATATTCCTCTTTCTCGCAGAGGGCATACGACCAGATCATACATGATGTGGCCCTTCAGAACCTTAAGGTAATTCTCTGCTTTGACAGAAGCGGGCTTGTCGGAGAGGACGGTGCCACCCACCACGGCTGTTTCGATATCGCCGCCTACAGGAATATCCCGAATATGACAGTCGCTGTACCCAAGGATGAGGTTGAACTGAAAAATATGATGTTTACTGCGGTCCGGTCCGGGCGCGGCCCTTTTATAATAAGGTATCCGAGGGGGTATGGCGAGGGGCTTGACTGGCGGAATGCTGATTTTGAAGAGGTGGAACCCGGCAGAGGCGAACTTGTTCTTGACGGGGAGGGGATAGCCGTCATAGCGGCAGGTCCTTTTGTCTACAGGGCGTCTGAAGCGGCGGCCAGGTACAGGGAAGCCACCGGGAAGAATATATGCGTATATAATATAAGGTATATAAAGCCTCTTGATGTCTCTGTTATCGATGAGGCGGCAAAGAAGAGCCATACTATAATAACTGTTGAGGACGGATGTGCTTCCGGAGGACTTCACGGTGCGGTTGCGGAGTATGTCGCTGAACACAATCTGCCTGTAAGAGTCACTGCCATAGGCATACCGGACAAATTCATCAGCCAGGGTTCGCAGAAGGAACTGAGGGCCGAGTGCGGCCTTGATGAAGGAGGCATATTTGATGCGATATCAGAAATAATGCAAAAAAATGACAAAAAAGATTAAAAAGTTTTGGAGAATAAGAATAAATGCCTATCTTTGCAATCCCTTTGAAAAACGTCTCGCTTGAGACATTCAGTCGGGAAATGCCGATGTAGCTCAGTTGGCTAGAGCACGTGATTTGTAATCTCGGGGTCGTGGGTTCGACTCCCTCCATCGGCTCAAAAGTTCTTTTTAGAATTGGGAGAATACCAGAGTGGCCAAATGGGGCAGACTGTAAATCTGCTGGTTTTTACCTTCGGTGGTTCGAATCCATCTTCTCCCACAAGGATTATTAAAAGCGGAAGTAGCTCAGTTGGTAGAGCATTAGCCTTCCAAGCTAAGGGTCGCGGGTTCGAACCTCGTCTTCCGCTCAAACTACGCCAGTGTAGCTCAGGGGTAGAGCGCTTCCTTGGTAAGGAAGAGGTCGAGAGTTCAAATCTCTCCACCGGCTCTGCTTTTTTTGTATATAATACTCATTAAAAGATAAAAATTATGGCTAAAGAAACCTTTAAAAGAGACAAGCCGCACGTTAACATCGGTACTATCGGCCACGTTGACCACGGTAAAACTACTTTGACCGCTGCGATCACAACAGTGCTTGCAAAGAAAGGTCTTTCAGAGCTTCGTTCATTCGACTCTATCGACAATGCTCCTGAGGAGAAAGAGCGTGGTATCACAATCAACACTGCGCACGTTGAGTACCAGACATCTTCACGCCACTATGCTCACGTTGACTGCCCAGGTCACGCTGACTACGTGAAAAACATGGTTACCGGTGCAGCTCAGATGGACGGTGCGATCCTTGTTGTGGCTTCTACTGACGGTCCTATGCCTCAGACTCGTGAGCACATCCTTCTCGCTCGTCAGGTGAACGTTCCAAGAATCGTCGTTTTCATGAACAAGGTTGACCTTGTTGACGATCCTGAGATGCTTGACCTCGTTGAGATGGAGATCCGCGATCTTCTTTCATTCTACAACTTTGACGGTGACAACGCTCCTGTAATCCGCGGTTCTGCTCTCGGTGCACTTAACGGTGACCCGCAGTTCGAGGACAAGATTATGGAACTTATGGATGCTGTTGATACATATATTCCAATCCCTCCACGTGAGAACGAGAAACCGTTCCTTATGCCTATCGAGGACATCTTCTCTATCACAGGTCGTGGTACAGTTGCTACAGGTCGTATCGAGACTGGTATTGTACACACTGGAGACGAGGTTGAAATCGTCGGTCTTGGCGAGGAGCCTAAGAAGACTGTCGTTACAGGTGTTGAGATGTTCCGCAAGATCCTTGATGAAGGTGAAGCTGGTGACAACGTAGGTCTCCTCCTCCGTGGTATCGACAAGAAAGAGATCAAGAGGGGTCAGGTTCTTGCTAAACCTGGTACTATTCATCCTCACGAGAAATTCCAGGCTGAGATTTACGTATTGAAGAAAGACGAAGGTGGTCGTCATACTCCATTCCACAACCACTACCGTCCTCAGTTCTTCATCCGTACTCTTGACATCACTGGAGAGATCAGCCTTCCAGAGGGAGTTGAGATGGTTATGCCAGGAGATAATGTAACTATCACAGTAGATCTTATCTACCCGGTTGCTATCAACGAAGGTCTCCGTTTCGCTATCCGCGAAGGTGGACGTACAGTAGGTGCAGGACAGGTTACCAAGATTCTTGACTAACATCAAAATCTATAGAGTGGGTGTCCGATAATCAGATACCCACTTTTTAACCATAGGGGAATAGTATAAGGGTAGTACAGAGGTCTCCAAAACCTTTAGTCTGGGTTCGAATCCTGGTTCCCCTGCCAAAATATCAAAGGTTACGATTTGGTAATGTTTAACAGACATTGCGCAAGCTTCCAACAAGCAATGTCCATTAACTGTAAAGATGAGAAAGTTCATAAACTATCTTAAAGAGTCCTATACGGAATTGACAAAGAAGGTTACTTGGCCTACTTGGAAAGAGTTGCAGAATTCTGCGATTCTAGTAATGGTGGCTTCAGTGATTTTCGCTGTAGTCATTTTTGCGATGGACTATGCTTTCGACCATCTGATGCGTGCAATCTATACACTATAATACCTATTTGTTATGAGCGAAAGCGGTAAGAAATGGTATGTTCTGCGCGCAGCAGGCGGAAAAGAGAAAAAAGCCAAAGAGTATCTCGAAAAGGAGATCGAAAGGTGTGGTCTTCAGAATCTGGTTTCTCAGGTTCTTGTTCCGACAGAAAAGGTATATAAGATCCGTGATGGAAAACGCATCAGTTCAGAGCGTCTTTTCTATCCCGGTTATGTACTTATAGAGGCGGAACTTACGGGTGAACTTCAATATATCATCCGTAATGAGGTCCCTCACATGTCCGGCTTCCTCACTGAAAAACGTGATGTAAGCAGAGGTACAGGCAAAGCCCAGGAGGAGAAGATTCCGGTTCCTATAAGGGAGTCCGAAGTAAAGAGGATTCTCGGTGAGCAGGATGAGAATATCGTCAGCGACGGAGAGACTGTTGTAGACTACACTGTAGGCGAATCAGTCAAGATTACTGACGGACCTTTCAGCGGTTTTGACGGTACTGTGGAGGAAATCGTGGAAGACAGAAGCAAACTTAAGGTTATGGTTATGATCTTCGGCAGAAAGACTCTGCTTGAACTCAACTTTACACAAGTAACTAAAGAATAATCAAAGAATATGGCAAAAGAAGTTACCGGGTTTATTAAACTCCAGATCAAAGGTGGCGCAGCCAATCCATCACCTCCAGTAGGACCGGCTCTCGGTTCGAAGGGATTGAACATTATGGATTTCTGCAAGCAGTTCAATGCCCGCACACAGGATTCAGCAGGTAAAGTCTTGCCGGTAGTCATTACAGTCTACAGCGACAAGTCATTCTCATTTGAGGTGAAACAGCCGCCTGTAGCGGTACAGCTCAAAGAGGCTGCAAAGATTACCTCAGGATCTGCAGAACCTAACAGAAAGAAAGTCGCTACCATCACTTGGGATCAGGTAAAAGCAATTGCAGAGTCAAAGATGCCGGATATGAACGCATTCACATTGAAGTCTGCAATGACAATGGTCGCTGGTACAGCGAGAAGTATGGGTATCAAAGTCGAGGGTGAATTCCCTGCTGACATCTAAAAATCACACGCGAAATGAGTAAACTGACTAAAAACCAGAAAATGGCTGCAGCCAAATTTGATGCAACCAAGGAATACAAGTTGGCGGAAGCTTGTGATATTGTGAAGGATATCACCTTTACTAAATTTGATGCCTCAGTAGAACTTTCAGTCAACCTCGGTGTTGACCCACGTAAAGCCAATCAGATGGTCCGTGGCGTCGTTACACTTCCTCACGGTACAGGTAAGCAGACAAGAGTACTCGTACTCTGTACTCCTGACAAGGAAAACGAGGCAAAGGAAGCAGGAGCTGATTACGTAGGTCTTGACGAGTTCATCGAAAAGATCAAAGGCGGATGGACTGATGTTGATGTCATCATCTGTACTCCTTCAGTAATGGCTAAAGTTGGTGCCATCGGTAGAATTCTCGGCCCAAGAGGACTTATGCCTAACCCTAAGACCGGAACTGTGACTATGGAAGTAGGTACAGCTGTCAAAGAGGTGAAAGCAGGTAAGATTGACTTCAAGGTAGACAAGACAGGTATCGTGCACGCAGCAATAGGTAAAGTATCTTTTACAGGAGCCCAGATCTGCGAGAACGCTCAGGAGCTGATCTCAGCTATTCTTAAGCTGAAACCTCAGACTCTTAAGGGAACATATATGAAAGGTGTTTCAATCTGCTCTACTATGAGTCCTGGAATACACGTGGATGTCAAATCAGTAGTAAACAGTGCTGAGTAATAAAATTCAATGTTATGAGAAAAGAAGAAAAAGCCCAAATAATTGAATCGATATCAGCACAGCTTCAGGAGACTCCAAACTTCTATATTACTGATATCGCAGGACTTAATGCTGAGCAGACTTCAAAACTCCGCAGAGAGT
Organism: Bacteroidales bacterium; assembly: GCA_009774765.1. GTDB lineage: Bacteria > Bacteroidota > Bacteroidia > Bacteroidales > UBA932 > Cryptobacteroides. The sequence continues at coordinate 28,069 of VSOK01000016.1, read as the reverse complement.
GCTTTGAGAAGGGAATCCAGCTCATTGTAGTAAAGAATACCCTTCTTCACAAGGCAATTGAAGGATTGAACAACGAAGAGATGCAGCTTATCTTTTCTGTTCTTGAAGGTCCTACAGCAATTATGTACACGGAAACTCCTAACGCACCGGCAAAGCTCATCAAGAAATATGCTGAGGCAGGTGCTGAGAAACCGGCTCTTAAAGGAGCATACGTTCAGGAGTGCGCGTTCATAGGAGCGGACAAACTTGATGAACTTTGCAATATCAAGTCCCGTGAGGAGCTCATCGGCGATGTTGTCGCATTGCTCCAGTCACCTGCACGCAATGTCATCTCTGCTCTTCAGTCAGCAGGCGGCAAGATTGCAGGCATCGTAAAAACCCTTTCAGAAAGAGAATAAAAACAAACTATTTAAATAACTACAATTATGGCAGACATTAAAGCACTTGCAGAAGAGTTGGTAAACCTTTCTGTAAAAGACGTTCAGGAACTTGCACAGATCCTTAAAGACGAGTATGGTATTGAGCCTGCAGCAGCTGCAGTAGCAGTAGCTGGTCCTGCAGCTGGCGCTGGTGAAGCAGCAGCTGCTGAGCAGACAGAGTTCAATGTAATCCTCAAATCAGCTGGCCAGGCTAAACTTAACGTTGTAAAAGCTGTTAAGGATATCACTGGTCTTGGACTTAAAGAGGCAAAAGAGCTTGTTGACAAGGCTCCAGATGCAATCATCAAAGAGAAAGTATCTAAAGCTGAGGCTGAGCAGGTTAAAGCTTCCCTCGAGGAGCAGGGCGCAGAAGTTGAGCTTAAATAGTTCACTGCCTCCCGCAAGGGAAACAAAGTCAGGTTTAGGATCATCAGGTCCTAAACCTTTTTGTCGTATTTAAGTTTTTCTCTAACAAAAGACACAGTACGATGTCACAAAAGACTAAAACACAGCGAGTTTCATTCGCATCATCAAAAATTCTCCTTGAGTATCCGGACCTGCTTGAGGTACAGTTGAAATCTTTCAGAGATTTCTTTCAGCTGGATACCACACCGGAAAACAGACGCAATGAGGGTCTGTATCAGGTATTCCAGGAGATATTTCCAATCGAGGATACAAGGAACAACTATAAACTTGAATTCATCGATTATTTTATCGATCCTCCACAGTATTCGATCGATGAATGCCTTGAAAGGGGACTGACATACAATGTCCCTCTCAAAGCGAAACTGCGTCTTTCGTGCAGCGATCCGGAGCACGAGGACTTTGACACAGAAGTACAGGACGTATATCTCGGCAATATTCCATATATGACGCCGGGCGGTACGTTCATAATCAATGGATCAGAGCGTATCATCGTATCTCAGTTGCACAGGTCTCCCGGCGTATTCTTCGGACAGAGCCTGCACGCCAACGGAACAAAATTGTATTCTGCCAGAATCATTCCTTTCAAAGGTTCCTGGATCGAGTTTGCGACTGACATCAACAATGTGATGTACGCATACATTGACCGTAAGAAAAAATTACCTGTAACAACCCTTCTCAGAGCCATTGGATTCAACGGCGACAAGGATATTATCGACATCTTCGGACTGGCTGATGAAATTGAAGCCACTCCGGAAAACCTTAAACAGAATGAAGGAAGGAAGCTTGCGGCCAAAGTATTGAAGACTTGGATCGAGGACTTCGTAGACGAGGACACCGGAGAGGTCATTCCAGTGGAAAGGACAATCCCGATCGTCGAGCGCGGCGAAATCCTTGGAGAAGATACAATCCAGAAACTTGCGGAGACGGATGTCAAGACAATACTTCTTCAGAAAGAGGAGGCAAATGTCAATGAATATGCCATCATCTACAATACTCTGCAGAAGGATCCTACAAATACGGAGACGGAAGCCATCAACTATATCTACAAGCAGCTCCGCAACTCGGAACCGCCTGATGAGGCTACCGCAAGGGATGTCATTGACAAGCTCTTCTTCTCCGAAAAGAGATATGACCTCGGAGACGTGGGAAGATACCGTCTCAACAAGAAGCTCAATCTTACGATTGCCGATGATGTCAGGGTGCTTACCAATACGGACATCATTGAGATCATAAAATATCTGATCCAGCTGATCAACTCGAAGGCGATAGTCGATGATATCGACCATTTGAGCAACAGACGTATCAGAACAGTGGGCGAACAGCTTGCAAACCAGTTCAGTGTCGGACTTTCAAGAATGGCGAGAACCATCCGTGAAAGGATGAACGTGCGCGACAGCGAACAGTTCTCTCCTATTGACCTGATCAATGCCAAGACTTTGTCATCTGTGATCAACTCATTCTTCGGAACGAGCCAGCTGTCACAGTTCATGGACCAGACCAACCCGCTTTCGGAAATGACGCACAAACGCCGTCTTTCTGCATTGGGACCTGGAGGTCTGTCAAGGGACAGGGCCGGATTCGAGGTCAGGGACGTTCACTACACCCATTACGGAAGACTTTGTCCTATCGAGACTCCTGAGGGACCGAACATCGGTCTTATCTCATCACTTTGCGTATATGCAAGAATCAATGAACTCGGTTTCATCGAGACTCCTTACCGCAAGGTTGAGAAAGGAAAAGTGGATCTAAGTTCAGAAGGATGGCAGTATATGAGCGCCGAGGAGGAAGAGGACCAGATGGTATCTCTTGCAAAAGTGAAGCTTGATGAAGACGGAAACATCCTTGAAGACAGGATCCAGTGCCGTCTTGGAGCTGACTTCCCTGTGGTTACCAAAGATGAGGTTAACTATATGGACGTCGCTCCTAACCAGATCGCTTCCGTGGCGGCATCTCTCATTCCGTTCCTTGAGCACGATGATGCCCACCGTGCATTGATGGGTGCGAACATGATGCGTCAGGCAGTTCCGCTTCTCAACCCTGAGTCTCCTATCGTGGGAACAGGTCTTGAAGAGAGAGTCTGTCTGGATTCAAGGACACAGATCGTTGCAGAGCGTACAGGAGAAGTCGTGTACGTGGATGCAAAAGAAATACATGTGAAATATGACCGCACAGATGACGAGAGATTTGTAAGTTTCTCTCCTGATGTGACTGTCTATAAGCTTCCTATCTTCAGAAGGACCAACCAGAGCACGACTATCCTTCTCAAACCTATCGTCCGCAAAGGCGAGAATGTGACAAAAGGACAGATCCTTACGGAAGGTTATGCTACCCAGAACGGCGAGCTTGCGCTCGGACGTAACCTCAAGGTTGCGTTCATGCCTTGGAAGGGTTATAACTATGAGGATGCAATCGTGTTGTCAGAGAGGATGATCCGTTGGGATATCCTTACTTCCGTACACGTGGATGAGTATATCACTGAAGTGCGTGATACGAAGAGGGGAATGGAAGAGCTTACTTCCGACATCCCTAACGTAAGCGAGGAGGCCACAAGAAATCTTGATGACAACGGTATTATCCGTATCGGTGCGCATATCGATCCGGGTGATATTATGATAGGTAAGATTACTCCTAAGGGAGAAAGCGACCCTTCACCGGAAGAGAAGCTTCTCCGCGCGATTTTCGGTGACAAGGCCGGAGACGTGAAGGATGCTTCGCTCAAGGCTACGCCTTCTCTCAGCGGTACGGTGATCGGCACAGCACTTTATTCAAAGGTTGCAAAAGAAGGCAACAAGAAAGGTGCGAAGGCAGATCAGAAGGCCAAGATAGATATTGCGGAAGATGAATTCAACAGTAAAGTAGCGGCACTCCGCGAGAAATTCATCGGCAAGCTTTCTGTCCTGGTTGAAGGAAAGAAGAGCGCGGGCATCAGCGACCTTTACGGAGTTGAAATCATAGCCAAAGGAAAGGACATCACAGTCGCTGACCTCAAGGCTATCAACTATGAGGATATAAACACAAGCAAGTGGACAAACGACAAGAATACGAACGTTCTTATCAGGGAACTTGTAAACAACTACTGCATAGCCTATAAAGAGGCTGCGGCAAGACACAGAAGAGTTCTTGACAAGATCAAGGTCGGAGATGAGCTTCCTAACGGAGTCATGCAGCTTGCGAAAGTTTATGTCGCAAAGAAACGTAAGATCAGAGTCGGTGACAAGATGGCAGGACGCCACGGTAACAAAGGTATCGTTGCCAAGGTTGTAAGGGATGAGGATATGCCTTTCCTTGCTGACGGAACCCCTGTCGATATCGTCCTGAACCCTCTCGGTGTGCCTTCACGTATGAACCTCGGTCAGATCTACGAGACCGTGCTCGGCTGGGCAGGAGAGGAGCTCGGAGTCAAATTCAGCACTCCTATCTTTGACGGTGCGAGCCTTGAGGAGATATGTGCGTATACTGACAAGGCGAATCTTCCAAGATACGGTAAGACTTACCTCAGGGACGGTGGTACAGGTGACTGGTTCGACCAGCCTGCGACTGTGGGTGTCATCTATATGATCAAGCTCGGTCACATGGTTGACGACAAGATGCACGCAAGGTCCATCGGTCCTTACTCTCTCATCACTCAGCAGCCTCTCGGCGGTAAGGCCCAGTTCGGAGGACAGCGTTTCGGAGAGATGGAGGTTTGGGCACTTGAGGCATTCGGTGCGTCAAATGTTCTTCAGGAGATTCTTACTGTCAAATCCGATGACGTGACAGGAAGGTCCAAGGCATACGAGGCAATCGTCAAGGGAGACCTGATGCCTACACCTGGTATTCCTGAGTCCCTCAACGTATTGCTCCACGAGCTCAGAGGTCTCGGACTGAAAGTAACATTGGATTAGTTTACAGACAATTTGAAATTTTAGGAATATGCCTACTTTTAATAAAGAAAACAAGGTCAAGAGCAATTTCGAAAGAATCAGCATCTCGCTCGCTTCACCGGAAGACATCAAAATGAGGTCATCCGGTGAGGTCCTGAAGCCTGAGACAGTGAACTACAGGACCTACAAGCCTGAGCGCGACGGCCTTTTCTGCGAAAAGATATTCGGTCCTACAAAAGACTATGAGTGTCATTGCGGAAAATATAAAAGAATCAGGTACCGCGGTATCGTCTGTGACCGATGCGGTGTAGAGGTGACAGAGAAGAAAGTCCGCAGGGAAAGGATGGGTCATATAGAACTGACTGTCCCTGTAGCTCATATCTGGTATTTCAAATCAGCACCAAACAAGATTGCCGCGCTTCTCGGAATCCCTGCCAAGAAACTTGAATCTGTAATCTACTACGAAAAATATATCGTAACGAACCCTGGTACTACAGGACTCTCAAAGCTGGATCTTCTTTCTGAGGAAGAATATCTGGACCTTATAGAGGGAATGCCTGAGAACCAGAATCTTCCTAATGACGATCCTGACAAGTTCAGGGCAGGAATGGGAGCTGAGGCTATTTATGATCTTCTCAAAGATATAGATATCGACGCCCTTGCCAAGGAACTCCGTCAGAAGATGCTGAGGGAGACTTCACAGCAGAGAAAGGCTGAGGCTCTCAAGAGGCTGAGCATCGTAAAATGGTTCCAGGAGTCAAAGGGAATCAACCGTCCTGAATGGATGATTCTCAAAGTCATTCCTGTGACTCCACCGGATCTTCGTCCTCTTGTTCCTCTTGATGGAGGCCGTTTCGCGACCTCTGACCTGAATGACCTCTACAGAAGGGTTATCATCAGGAACAACCGTCTCAAGAGACTTATCGAGATCAAGGCCCCTGAGGTCATCCTCCGTAACGAGAAGCGTATGCTTCAGGAGGCTGTCGACTCTCTGTTCGACAACTCCAAGAAGTCAAATGCAGTCAAGAGCGAGGCCAACAGGACACTCAAATCCCTGTCTGACAGCTTGAAGGGAAAACAGGGACGTTTCCGTCAGAACCTCCTCGGTAAACGTGTCGACTATTCTGCACGTTCTGTGATCGTCGTAGGTCCTGAGCTTAAGATGCACGAGTGCGGTCTGCCTAAATTTATGGCGGCTGAGCTTTACAAACCGTTCATCATCAGGAAACTGATCGAGAGGGGAATTGTGAAGACAGTGAAGTCCGCAAAGAAGATCGTTGACAGGAAAGACGCTGTCATCTGGGATATCCTCGAGAATGTGATGAAAGGTCATCCGGTGCTTTTGAACCGTGCGCCTACACTTCACCGTCTCGGTATCCAGGCTTTCCAGCCTAAGATGATCGAGGGTAAGGCTATCCAGCTTCATCCGCTTGCATGTACCGCGTTCAACGCCGACTTCGACGGAGACCAGATGGCTGTACACCTTCCGCTTGGAAATGCAGCTATCCTTGAGGCACAGCTGCTTATGCTCGGTTCACACAACATCCTAAACCCTGCCAACGGTACACCTATCACCGTCCCTTCACAGGATATGGTGCTCGGTCTGTACTATATCACCAAGGTACGTCCTGGAGCAAGGGGAGAAGGAATGCGTTTCTATGGACCGGAAGAAGTCATCATCGCCCTCAATGAGAAGGCAATTGACATACACGCCAAGATAAATGTAAGACTTCCTAAGAATAAGCTCAATCTTGAGGAGGGATATCAGATGGTTGAGACTACCCCTGGTAGAATAATCGTAAACCAGCTCGTACCTCAGGAAGTGCCTTACCTTAATGAAATCCTCGGAAAGAAATCACTCAGGAAGATCATTTCCCTGGTCATCAAACATACCGGAGTAGCACGTACTGCCATGTTCCTTGATGATATCAAGAACCTCGGTTATACGATGGCGTTCAAGGGAGGTCTTTCGTTCAACCTCGGTGATGTGCTTATTCCTGATGAGAAGAGGTCTCTGATTGACAACGGCTACAAGACCGTGGAGTCAATCAAAAACAATTTCTCTATGGGATTCATTACCAACAACGAGCGTTACAACAAAGTGATTGACCTCTGGACTTCTATCGACAACCAGATAACCGGTATCGTCGAGAAGCAGATTTCAAGCGACCAGCAGGGATTCAACCCTGTATATATGATGCTTGATTCAGGAGCCCGTGGTTCGACACAGCAGATCAAACAGCTCTGCGGTATGCGTGGATTGATGGCGAAGCCTCAGAAATCCGGAGGTCAGGGTGCAGAGATTATCGAGAACCCTATCATTTCCAACCTTAAGGAGGGAATGTCAGTGCTCGAGTACTTCATCTCTACCCACGGTGCCCGTAAAGGTCTTGCGGATACGGCGTTGAAGACAGCCGATGCAGGTTATCTTACCCGTCGTCTCGTGGACGTTTCACACGATGTGATCATCAACGAGGAAGACTGCGGAACTCTCAGAGGACTTATCGCTACAGCCATAAAGAGCAAGGACGAGGTTGTTGAGTCGCTTGGTGAAAGGATTCTCGGAAGAACATCCGTACACGATGTCTTCAACCCTCTTACCGGTGAACTTATCATTCCTGCAGGCGAGGAGATTACAGAGGACATAGCTGCCCTCATCGAGTCTCTTCCTATCGAGCAGGTGGAAATACGTTCAGTGCTTACCTGTGAATCACGCAAGGGAGTCTGCGCAAAATGTTATGGACGTAACCTTGCTTCCGGCCGTATGGTCGAGAAGGGAGAGGTTGTCGGTGTCATCGCGGCGCAGTCAATCGGTGAGCCTGGTACACAGCTTACACTCCGTACCTTCCACGTCGGTGGTACTGCGTCAAGCACTGCTTCCGAAAGCTCCATCCAGTCCAAGTACAACGGTAAGCTTGAATTCGAAGAGCTCAGGACAATTGAGAGAATCAATGATGACGGTACCAAGAATGATATTGTTGTCAGCCGTACTACCGAGGTGCGCATCGTCGATGAGAACACCGGTATTACATTCTCCCAGTATGATGTACCTTACGGTTCAGTCCTTTACAAGAAAGACGGAGAAAAGGTTGTCAAAGGAGACCTCATCTGCGAATGGGATGCATATAACGCCATCACTATCATCGAGACAGCCGGTAAGGTGCGTTTCGACAGCATGATCGACGGTGTAACATTCCGTGAGGAGATGGCCGATGAGTACTCTCTCAACAGAGACAAAGTCATCATCGAGTCCCGTGACAAGACAAAGAACCCTTCTATAAATATTGTAGACGAGAACGGCGAAAGCAAGAAACAGTACAACTTGCCTGTGGGTGCCCACGTTATGGTCAACGATGGCGACGATGTGAAGATCGGTGACATCATCATCAAGATTCCTCGTGCGATCGGTAAGTCAAGCGATATCACAGGAGGTCTTCCTCGAGTTACCGAATTGTTTGAGGCCCGTAATCCTTCCAACCCTGCAATCGTTTCCGAAATCAACGGAGAGGTAAGCATGGGCAAGATCAAGAGGGGTAACAGGGAGATTATCATCAAGAATAAGACCGGTCTTGAGAAACGTTATCTCGTTCCATTGACCAAGCAGATTCTTGTTCAGGAGAATGACTACGTGAAAGCCGGTATGAGACTTTCTGACGGTGCAGTTTCTCCTACTGATATTCTCAATATCCTCGGTCCTATCAAGGTTCAGGAGTATATCGTCAATGAAATCCAGGAGGTTTACCGCCTTCAGGGTGTGAAGATCAACGACAAGCACTTTGAGATCATCGTTCGTCAGATGATGCGCAAGGTTCAGATCAATGATCCTGGCGATACTGAATTCCTTCAGGAAGAGCTTGTTGACAAGTGGCAGTTTATGGATGTGAATGACAAGATCTACGGCAAATTCTATGTTACAGATCCGGGTGATTCACAGAACTACGAAGAAGGCGACATCATTTCAGCCCGTGAGATGAGAAGTGAAAACTCTTCACTTGACAGACAGGGTCTCAAGATGATGGTTCTTCGTGAGGCTAAACCTGCAACGGCAAGCCAGGTACTTCAGGGTATTACAAGGGCTGCATTGAAGACAAACAGCTTCATTTCAGCCGCTTCATTCCAGGAGACTACCAAGGTGCTCAGCGAGGCTGCTATCAGAGGCCGTGTGGATACTCTTGAGGGTCTTAAGGAGAATGTGATCTGCGGACACGCTATTCCGGCCGGTACCGGTCAGAAGGAGTTCCAGGAGATTCTCGTTGCTCCGATGGAGGACTATCAGAGAGCTATGACAGATCTTTAGTCAAAGACTTATATATGATAAAACAGGGTGACTTTTAAAAGTCACCCTGTTTTTTTGTTCTGTTGTCAGTAATGTCTCTATGACTATCTGATGATGGTCGCTTCCCTGTCCGGACCGAGAGATATGATCTTGATCGGCACTTCAAGGTAATCTTCCATAAATTTGATGTAGTCCTTGAATTCCTGAGGAAGTTCGTCTTCGCTGCGGAAGCCTGTAAGATCAGTATTCCAGCCTTTCATATCAGTATAGACAGGCTCTATCTCAGCGAATGTGTCTGCCGGCACCTGGCTGGTCTGCTGTCCGTCTACCTTATATGAGGTGCAGACTTTGATAGTCTCGAATGTGTCGAGACAGTCTGATTTCATCATAATCAGGTCAGTGACACCGCTGATCATCACCGCATATTTCAATGCTACAAGATCAAGCCATCCGCAACGGCGTGGGCGTCCGGTCACTGCACCGAACTCGTTGCCTATCTTCCTCAGTTTCTCTCCTGTCTCGTCAAACAGTTCGGTCGGGAAAGGACCGCTTCCTACTCTTGTGCAGTATGCCTTGAAGATTCCGTAGACGTGTCCTATCTGATGAGGAGCGACTCCAAGACCGATGCAGGCTCCTGCGCAGGCGGTTGATGATGAGGTCACGAAAGGGTATGAACCGTAGTCTATGTCAAGCATAGAGCCCTGTGCCCCTTCCGCGAGGATGGATTTTGTCTTCAGCTCATTGTTGACGAAATATTCGCAGTCTACGAGCTTGAATCCTCGGATATATTCGACAGCCTCCATAAATGCAGCTTCCTCCGCATCTGGATCGCATTCAAATCCCATCTGTGAGAGCTGCCTGATATGTCTGTCTTTCAATTTTTTGTATCTTTCAGCGAAGTCCGGAGCAAGAATTTCTCCTACACGGAGTCCCACACGTCCGACCTTGTCGGTATATGTCGGTCCGATGCCTTTGAGAGTGGAGCCTATCTTTCCTTTGCCCATTGCTGCTTCATTTGCCGCGTCAAGGAGTCTGTGTGTCGGAAGTATGAGGCTTGCTTTCTTTGCGATGACAATACGCTCTTTTACAGGCGTACCTGTCTTTGACTCGATATTTTCACATTCGCCTTTGAACGTGATCGGATCCAGCACTACTCCGTTGCCGATTATATTCATAGAATCTTTGCGGAATATTCCTGACGGAATGGATCTCAATACGAAACTTTTACCTTCGAAATGAAGTGAATGTCCTGCATTTGGTCCTCCTTGGAAACGTGCGACTACAGGGTAGCGTCCAGCAAGGACATCAACTATTTTTCCTTTTCCTTCATCGCCCCATTGGAGGCCGAGAACTACGTCTAATTTCATTGTGTTATCTGATTTTAGAATGGGAGATCATCGTCTTCTGATGAATTGTCCTGCTGTGCAGGGGCCTGATACGCAGGCTGCTGGTTCTGCTGATAGCCTGGATTCTGGTATGCAGGCTGTGGCTGCTGGTATGCCGGTTGCGGAGCCTGATAGCCCTGTGATGCAGGATTGTCTGATTTTTTGCCGAGAAGCTGAAGATTGTCAGCAAGGATTTCTGTGGTGTATCTTTTGTTGCCGCTCTGGTCGTCCCAGCTTCGTGTGCGGATACGTCCTTCAATATATAGCTGAGTGCCTTTCCTGACGAATTTCTCAACTATGTCCGCCGTGTTTCTCCAGGCCACTATAGTGTGCCATTCGGTGTTTTCGCGTGTCTCGCCGTTGCGGTCCCTGTACCTCTCCGTAGTGGCAAGTCTGAATGTCGCCACTTTTGCGCTTGAGGCATTGCCGTCAAGGTAACGTACTTCAGGGTCCTGTCCTACATTGCCTATCAGCATTACTTTATTCAATGACATATATATTTTAGTTTATGCCGGAAACTGTTTCGGGATATTTCAGGAACGCTTTTCCCGCAAATCCTGACAGTTTCTCTGTTTGACAAATTAATAATGGTGTCTTATAATTTCAGACATCCCTTACGGGGCATCAAAAACTCTGCAAGATAATCATTAATTCTGACTTTCGGATAAAATATCATAGATTCTTGAGAGATTGCCGGCATCGGAACTATTGTCCGAATACCTGTGTCATCGCTTCAAGGTCAGGAGCTTTTCCTGTGAAAAGCCCGTATCCGGTATATGCCTGATACAGCAGCCATTTCTTGCCAGGGATATATTTGAATTCAGGGTTTGCAGCCTGTATCCCGCTCAGTATCCATGGTGTGAATGCAGGGTCCTTGTAGTTTGCCTCAAGCAGTATTTTCCCATATCCGGACCGGGTGCTGAAATCATCCCCAGTGAGTTCATATATGCCTTCGACAGGTCCGGGAAGCGTGTAGATTACAATATCCGCCTCTTTGAAGCATTGGCGGAAATCTTCTTGTCGCCTGACCTTGAATCCGTATTCCGGGAGTGCGGCGGCAATGGCTTCAGCCTTTGATACTGTGCGGTTTATTAATGTTACTGAAAGTCCGAGGTCTCCGGCGGCGACTGCGGCTGCCTTGCCGGCTCCTCCGCACCCTGTGACAAGAGCGGACAGTCCGGACGGTTTGTCAATGCTGCGTGCGGTGATTGCTGAGTAGAGGTCCTTAAGTTTCTTTTCCGGATGCAGTGCTTCCAGAAGTGACAGAAGGATACCTGAATAATCAGAATTATATGCCCTGATGCCTTCCGGTGTCTTTACCAGAAGGTTTGTTGCGCCCGTCTTTTGGCATTCAGGGCTTTTGATGACGGCTTTTGCAAATGCTTTTTCCTTGAATGGGGCAGTCACGTTTATTCCGTCATATTCTTCTGTGAATTTCTTGTATGAAGCCTCAAAGTCAGCTCCTTCTATCAGTTCATAGATGAATTCAGGACTTCCGTCCTGGCCATCCGTACTGCTGTATGCTGCCTTGAAAAGGGCCGGACTCATCGAGTGGGCTATCGGATTGCCTATAAGACCGAATTTTTTCATAACTGTTTTGCTTGTTGCCGCTGACGTACAGCTTCATACAGAAGAATGGCCGCCGAGACTGACACATTCAGGGAGTCGAGCTGTCCGAGCATAGGTATCTTTATATGCGCATCTGCAGCCTGCCTCCAGACATCTGTCAGTCCTGTTGATTCAGTGCCCATGACTATTGCCGTGCCGCCGCTCATATCTGTGGAATAATACCATTCAGAGTCCTGCAGCTGGGCGGTGTATATGCTGATCTTGTTGTCTTTCAACCATTTGATCGTGTCGCAGGATGAGGCTGTAGCAATTTGTCTTGAAAAGACTGCGCCTATGCTGGAACGTATCAGATTGGGATTGTAGATGTCCGTAAGAGGATCGCATATTATCACGGCGTCTGCTCCTGCTGCATCCGCGCTTCTGAGGACCGCTCCGAGGTTGCCTGGCTTCTCCACGCTTTCAAGTACGACTATGAGAGGCGAACCGCTGAGCCTGATGCTGTCCAGGCCTCTGTCCATATATTCAACCTCTGCGATAATCCCTTCCGTACCGCCTCTGTATGCAATCTTGTCATAGAGCGCGGATGGCACTTCTATGATATTGGGCATTGCATCATCAGCTGATTCTCCTGCTCTTGAGGCCTTTCCTATGATTTCTCCAAGTTCATTTCCGGAGATTATTTCCATACATACGAACAGTGTCCTGGCCTTGTATCCTGCATCCAGACAATGGCCGAGTTCACGTCTTCCTTCCACCACGAAAAGTCCTTTTTCCCGTCTGGTCCTGGACTTCTCCTGGAGTGCAAGGAGTTCCTTTATTTTCGGGTTCTGTCCCGATGTCACAGTTTCTGTTCTCATAATCCTGCAAAGGTAGTGAAAATAAGGTTACCTTAACCGGCCTGATTTTCTGCTTTTGTGCTAAATTTGCGGGATAAAGATTTTTTGGATGCATGTCTAAAATGGAAATGTAAGGAGGTATGGTATGAAACAGAAGTTGGCAGTGCTGACGGGTGCCGGTGTCAGTGCGGAAAGCGGCATCAGGACGTTCAGGGACAGTGACGGGCTGTGGGAAAACTACAGGGTGGAGGATGTGGCGTCCATAGAAGGATGGCATCGCGATCCTGCGACAGTGTTGGATTTCTACAATCAGCGCAGGCGTGACCTGGCAAATGCAAGTCCGAATGCGGCACACAGGGCAATCGCTTCCCTTGAAAAGGATTATGACGTCACTGTGGTTACACAGAATATAGATAATCTTCACGAAGCTGCCGGCAGTACCCGTGTCATACATCTGCACGGAGAACTTACCAAGGTACGTCCTGTGGACAGCTTCAATGATTCTGACGGGTATTCGGAGGCAAAGGTGTTTGATATAGGTTATGATGAGATACATCTTGGTGACCTTGCGCCTGACGGAGCTCAGCTCCGTCCCCATATAGTTTGGTTCGGAGAAGCGGTCCCGAAGATCAGCCAGGCTATAGATGCCGTTGAATCAGCCGATATACTGCTGATTGTGGGCACGTCCCTGCAGGTTTATCCTGCTGCAGGACTTTACCGCTATGCCGGGCACGACACCCCTATCTATATAATAGACCCGAACGACCTTCCTGTCCGCGACGGACGTATCACCTTCATAAAGGATGTCGCCACACGCGGAATGGAAACCTTCTGCGGTATGCTGAAAAAATAAATAATGCTGCTGAAATTTCAGCAGCATTATTTTTATCGCTATATGTCTTTCTATGCGTTGTTCTTCGGGCGCATCTGAGGGAAGAAGAGTACGTCCTGGATGGTAGGGGAGTTGGTCATGAACATTGTCAGACGGTCGATACCCATACCCATTCCGGATGTAGGAGGCATGCCGTATTCGAGCGCGCGTACAAAGTCCATATCGATGAACATCGCTTCGTCATCCCCGTTGTCCTTGAGACGGAGCTGGTCCTGGAACCTTTCGTACTGGTCGATAGGGTCGTTCAGCTCGCTGTACGCATTGGCCAGTTCCTTGCCGCATACGAAAAGTTCAAACCTTTCAGTAAGTTCAGGATTGCTTCTGTGCCTTTTGGTGAGAGGAGACATTTCCACAGGATAGTCGGTGATGAATGTCGGCTGTATGAGCTTGTCTTCGCAATATTCTCCGAAGATGGCGTCAATGAGCTTTCCTTTTCCGAATGAAGGGTCAGTCTCGACGTGGAGCTTTTTGCAGGTCTCGCGGAGCTGTTCCTCGTCCATACCTGCAATGTCAACTCCTGCATATTCCTTGATCGCCTCCAGCATAGGAAGTCTTCTGAAAGGAGGTTTGAAGTCCACGGTGTTGTCTCCGATCTGGACCTGTGTCTTGCCGTGAAGTTTCAGTGCGATCTTCTCCAGCATATTTTCCACGAACTCCATCATCCAGATATAATCCTTGTATGCCACGTAGATTTCCATACAGGTGAACTCAGGGTTGTGTGTCTTGTCCATACCCTCGTTGCGGAAGTCCTTTGCGAACTCGTACACTCCATTGTAGCCTCCGACGATGAGCCTTTTCAGGTAAAGCTCATTTGCGATACGCAGGTACAGAGGAATGTCAAGAGCGTTATGGTGCGTGATGAAAGGACGTGCCGTCGCTCCTCCCGGAATTGACTGGAGGATAGGAGTCTCCACCTCAAGGCATCCGGCCTCGTTGAAATATTCGCGCATAGTGGCGATGATCCGGCTCCTTTTGATGAAAGTCTCGCGTACCTGAGGATTGACGATCAGGTCCACATACCTTTGCCTGTACTTCAGTTCAGGATCGGAAAATGCGTCATAGACTTCACCGTCCTTTTCCTTTACTATAGGAAGTACTCTCAGGGATTTGCTGAGAAGGGTAAGCTCCTTTGCGTGAACGGAAAGCTGTCCGGTCTGTGTGATGAAAGCATATCCTTTGATGCCGATTATGTCTCCGATGTCAAGAAGCTTCTTGAAAACGGTGTTGTACATAGTCTTGTCTTCACCAGGGCATATCTCATCACGTTTTACATACACCTGAATCCTTCCTGTCTCGTCCTGCAGCTCGATGAAAGCGGCCGCTCCCATAATCCTGCGTGACATTATCCTTCCGGCAATCACGACGTCGGCAAGATTGCCTTTCTCCGGATCATATTCGTCCTTGATCTGCTGTGCCGTGGCATTTACAGGATAGAGGGCTGCCGGATACGGTTCAATGCCGAGTTCTCTGAGTTTTCCAAGAGCTTCTCTCCTGTTAAGCTCCATCTCGTTAAGCTCCATATTGCTCATAATTCTATATTATTGATTTATATTCGTTTATAGGGCAGCTGAAACGCCTGCGCAATACAATTGGGACGTTTCTGCACCAAACGTACAAAAATACGCTTTTTTCCTTATATATGAGCATCGCTGAATAAAAATGTTGCATCAGGGCTGCCTCTACCTGTCTTTCCCGTTGACGGTAGGGACAACAAAGCCCACAACTATGCATCCTATAATGGCAGAGGCTATGACTACGATCCTTATTGCAGTGGAATCAATAAAGAATCCGGCGGAGATACCGACCATAGCAGCCATAAATGCTATTATATATGCCTTTTTACGTATGGTCAGGCCTTTGTCGCGTTCGTAATTTCTTATATATTTCCCTAAAAACGAGTTGAGGAGCCTCTCTCTCAGCTTGGGCGAGCTTTTGTAGAAACACCAGGAGGCCAGCAGAATGAAAGGTGTGGTCGGCAGGCCCGGAACGACTATACCCAAAGTTCCGAGACATACCGCTATGCAGCCTGATATTATGTAGATATATTTCATATTGCAAACGGTAAAGATAATGATAAATTGATGCCAAAACATAACATAAATTGCAAACCGAGAGGAGAAGCCGAATTTATTCGGATTATTCCGGGGTGCAGTATTTATTGTAGTTCATAAACTGAAATCACGATTATCGGATAAAATGAATAAAAGGTCTGCCGGCTTCTGTTTTTATGATTTTTATCGTTATCTTTGCAAGATATGTCTAAAGAAAAGAAATGGATATTGAAAGATGCCGGTGACGCCGAAACCGTCAGCAGGCTGTCTTCTGAACTGGGAGTGGACCCTGTGCTGTCGGAACTGCTGACGCAGAGGGGCATCAGGACTTTTCAGGAGGCAAGGGACTTTTTCCGTCCGGATCTTGGCAATCTTCACGATCCTTTTCTGATGAAGGATATGGACAAGGCTGTCTCACGTCTGGAAAAAGCGGTGGAGTCAGGGGAAAAAATCCTCGTCTATGGGGATTATGATGTCGACGGTACGACAGCGGTCTCTTTGGTATATTCCTTTATTCTCCGTCTCACCTCAAATGTGGACTTTTATATTCCTGACCGTTATGATGAGGGCTATGGAGTATCATTCAAAGGTATCGACTGGGCTGCGGACAACGGCTTCTCACTGATAATAACGCTGGACTGTGGCATCAAAGCCAATGACAAGGTAAGATATGCCCGTTCCAAAGGAATAGACGTCATAATCTGCGACCATCATCTTCCGGAAAATGATCTTCCGGATGCCGTAGCCGTGCTTGACCCCAAGAGGGAGGACTGCCTCTATCCTTTTGACGACCTTTCCGGATGCGGAGTAGGTTTCAAGCTTGTACAGGCATATTCAAGAAAAAACGGTATCCCGTTCGAGAGTCTTGTGCCGCTTCTGGATCTGCTTGTGGTAAGTATTGCGTCTGACCTTGTTTCCGTGATAGGGGAGAACAGGATACTTGCTCATTTCGGACTCAAACGCCTCAATGAGGAGCCCCGTAAAGGACTTCTGGCGATGATTCATCTTTCAGGTCTTGATCCTGAGCATATTACGATAGATGATATAGTATTCAAGATCGGTCCGAGAATCAATGCCGCCGGAAGGATGGAGACAGGACGTATTGCAGTTGAGCTCCTTACGGCAGATGACGATGATGTTGCGGTACGCATAGGCACCGAGATAAATGAGCATAACAATGAACGCAAGAATATAGACAGGGAGATTACACAGGAAGCTTTGGAGATGGTACGCTCCAGGAAATGTCTTCCTGCAGAGAATGCTACCATTGTCTATAATCCTTTGTGGCATAAAGGTGTAGTCGGCATTGTCGCATCACGTCTTGTGGAGGCTTTCTACAAGCCTACCATCGTTCTTACGAAGTCAAACGGGCTTGTAACAGGCTCGGCCAGAAGCGTGCACGGTTTTGACCTGTATGATGCCATTGAAAGCTGTGCGGACCTTCTTGAGAATTTCGGTGGTCATCTTTATGCCGCAGGACTTACATTGAAAGAGGAGAATCTGGATGAGTTTTGCAGAAGGATAGATGTCTTTATTGCAGGAAAGATTGATCATCAGATGCTTACTCCTCTGATTACAATTGACACAAGGTTGCAGTTCGAGCAGATAACACCTAAATTCTTCAGGATTCTCAAGCAGTTCCAGCCTTTCGGGCCAGGTAACAATGCCCCTGTTTTCCTTACGGAGAATGTCTATGACAACGGCAATGCGCGCAAAGTAGGAGCGGAGGGAGGTCATCTTCGCCTGGAGCTTATCCAGGAGACTCAGCCGTACAGACATATTTCTGCCATAGCTTTCAACAAGTCCGAACATTTCGATCATATCAAGGCCGGAAATCCGTTTGATGTCTGCTATTCGATCGTGGAGAATTATTATCGCGGTATTGCCAATCTGCAGCTCCGCATCAAAGATCTCCGTGACAGGGAGGAGTTCATTTAGTCTTCTTTGAGGCAGCCTGCTATTTCTTCAGCGATTTCTTTGAATGATTTTCCGTCAATGTCGATTATTCTGTGCGCTGCGGATTCGTATATTGTGCTGCGGATGCGCATAAGTTCTTCTATTTTTGCGCGGAGAGCACGGTTGTCGTATTGACTGTCTGAGCTCTGCGATAGCATAGGACGGTTGTTGAAGTCATTTTCCAGATTTCTTGCAAGGGTATCGGTTGAGGCGCGCAGATAGATACATTCTGTATGCTGTATTATGAGTGATGCGCATTCGGGTGTCGTCAATGTACCGCCTCCGAGTGACAGTATTGTTATGTCCTGACCTTTTTCACCGTTTGTTCCATTGTCGTACAGAAGTTCCTTGAGTGCGCTTAGCTCCATCTGCCGGAATGCCTTTTCTCCTTGTGTTTTGAAAATGGCCGGTATTGACTGCCCTTGTGTTGCTTCTATATATGAGTCAAGGTCTGTCAGCTTACATCCGAGCAATGCCGACAGTTCCTTGCCGACACTGCTTTTGCCGCAGCCCATAAAGCCTGTAAGTGACAATGTCATATAAAAATTATTTCAATTGTGTCACTTACAGGCTTGTCTCAACCCCCTGAACTTCGTTCAGAC
>VSOK01000016.1:4519-9694 GCA_009774765.1 Bacteroidales bacterium | reverse complement strand
GTCCTGCCCGGACCGGTCCTTTCAGTCCTTGAGTGACAGTATTATCATATTATTTCAGTTGTGTCACTTACAGGCTTGTCTCAACCCCCTGAACTTCGTTCAGACCCCTTTCAGGGGTATCTCGGTCCTGCCCGGACCGGTCCTTTCAGTCCTTGAGTGACAGTATTATCATATTATTTCAGTTGTGTCACTTACAGGCTTATCTCAACCCCCTGAACTTTGTTCAGACCCCTTTCAGGGGTGCCTCGGTCCTACCCGGACCGGTCCCTAAGTGACAAGATCATATCAGAAAAGTGTTGGCTGATCGTCATCCGGATTATCGGCAGGATCACTGACTCCGTCGTTGTTGATCTCTCCTGCAAGGTTTTCAGCTTCGGACGGCAGAGTCTCCTCAATGTCATCCTCCGGCTTGTGAAGAGGCTCTATGAAGACAACAGCCTTGACTTCATACTGGCTCACTTTCTTTCCTTTGGCGGCAACTCCCTTCTTCCCGATGAACTCCTCGGCATCAAGGACTTCGGCTTCACGATGTTCGTGCTTGCCTCCGAATGTCACCTTGGCCTGAGGATGCCTGTCCTCGCTGATGTCAACAAGGAATGAACCCTTTCCGTCAGAAATGAAAGGCACAGCGGTATTGTCGCTCACATCAAAGCTGAACCTCTTGATATAGAATGCTCCTGCATTTCCGTCATAGTACAGGGCTGTATATGTCTTTCCTGTATCGAGCTTCTCGATCTTGAGGAGTTCTCCCTGATATCTGTTGCTGAGATCAAATGAGGTGGTATAATATGTACCGTCCTTGAAGATTGCCAGTATATGCTCATCAGTATTGAACTGTCCGAGGTACAGACCGCGTGAATCTTCATTAAGTCTTTGTATGTCAGCGTCAAACCAGATGTCCTTGCCTCCGATTGTGGATACTCCCTTGCTCTTGAGGAGGATTTTCTGTATAGGATTCTTCGATACGAGGTTGCCTCGTGAAGCACGACCCTTTATCGCAAGCTGCGAGAAGTCATATTCGTCAATCAGCTTCTTGAGTTTCGGACGCGGACGGAGATATATTTTCACTGTCTCCGCCTCTCCGTTTCCATTGGCTGTGAACCATACGACAGCAGAGCCTGGAGTTCCCTGGGTTATGTCATATTCCTTGTCACGTGTTATACTTGTGACACAGAACCTTTTGGCGTATGTCAGGCTTGTCTTGCCTTCACGGTATATCGCATTGTATGTTGTCCTTTGGTCATTTCTTTCAAAGATGCCGACATAAATGATGTCCTTGCCGAAGAATGCCTTGTCGCTGACTTTCGTGACACGGTATTTTCCGTCTTTATTGAAGACTATTATTTCGGAAAGGTCCGAACAGTCACATATATATTCTGCGTTGTCCTCTTTTTTTAGGTTGATGCCTACAAAACCCTCAGCCTTGTTGGCATAGAGCTTGGCGTTGTTGTTGACAACCCTCGTCACGGAGATATTCTCGAAGCTGGTTACCTCAGTATGGCGCGGATAGTTTTTTCCGTATTTCTTCTTGAGGTTGCGGAAATAGTTGATTGTGAAATCTGTAAGATGGTCGAGATGATTCTGTACCTCTTGTATTTCCGCTTCTATGCTGCGAAGTTTCTCATCTACTGCCTTTGTGTCGAATTTTGATATTTTCCTGACAGGTTTTTCCACAAGCCTGTTGATCTCCTCCATCAGTATCTCCCTTTTGAACAGATGCTGATATTTCTTCATTTCGGAGAACACTTGGGCGAGCTGCTCCTCCCAGGACCTTGAATCCGCTTCCAGTATCTTATATACCCTGTTTTCGAAGAATACCTTCTCAAGTGAGCTGTAGTGCCAGTCGTTTTCAAGTTCGTCAAGTCTTATCTGAAGCTCCATTCCAAGAAGTTCCCTGGTATGTGCAGTGTTGTAGCGCAGCACGTCTTCCACATTGAGGAACTGTGGTTTGCTGTCAACGATTACACATGTATTCGGAGATATGGACACCTCGCAGTCTGTGAAGGCATAGAGGGCGTCTATCGTCTTGTCCGGAGACACGTCATTTGGCAGATGGATCAGGATGTTGGCCTGTTTTGTGGTCAGATCATCGATTTTCTTGATTTTTATCTTGCCTTTGTCCTTTGCCTTGAGTATTGACTCTATGAGGATATGTGTCGTCTTTCCGAACGGTATTTCTGTGATGGCAAGTGTGTTCTTGTCGATTTTCTCTATTTTCGCACGTACTTTCACAACTCCGCCCCTCTGGCCTTTGTTGTATCTTGAACAGTCTGCCGCACCTCCGGTAGGGAAGTCAGGGTACAGTTCAAAAGGCTGGTCCTCAAGTATGGCCACGGATGCGTCTATCAGTTCATTGAAATTGTGCGGAAGAATCTTCGATGCAAGACCCACTGCAATTCCTTCCGCTCCCTGTGCAAGCAGAAGAGGGAATTTTACAGGCAGTTCTATCGGCTCCTGGTTTCGTCCGTCGTATGAGGTCATCCAGTTGGTGGTCTTCGGGTTGAAGACTACCTCCTTTGCAAATTTTGACAGTCTTGCCTCGATATAACGGGGAGCAGCATTGGAGTCGCCCGTAAGGATGTTTCCCCAGTTTCCCTGACAGTCGATCAGAAGGTCCTTCTGTCCGAGCTGCACGAGTGCACCGAGGATGGATGCATCTCCGTGAGGGTGGAACTGCATAGCCTGTCCGACTATATTGGCAACTTTGGTAAGGCTTCCGTCGTCCATTCTGTACATCGCGTGGAGAACCCTTCTCTGTACTGGTTTGAGTCCGTCGGTTATATGCGGCACAGCCCTCTGAAGGATGACATACGAAGAATAGTCCAAGAACCACTCCTTGAACATACCCGAAAGCTTGAATTTGCGACTGTTGCCCCCAAGGAGCTTGTCGTATTTGCCTGAGGCAGCCTGTGATTCGTCTGCCGGCATTTCGTTGAAATCTTCTCCGTCGCTGATCTCCTCTGAAGTGAGATCCATATCATCCATACTCATATTTCTTGACAATTAATAGATTAAGGATTCTCTGCAAATCCCTTTGGCGGGTGTTACCACTCGTAGCCGAACCTTTTGAGTTCTTTTTTGCTCTCTCTCCATCCGTCATCCACTTTGACGAACAGCTGCAGAAAGACTTTCTTCTGGAAGAAATCCTCCATATCGATGCGTGCCTGCGTACCTGTCTTTTTCAGGGACTGGCCTCCTTTCCCGATTATGATTCCTTTCTGTGTGTCGCGAAGCACATAGATTACCGCGCTTATGTCATATCTTTCCGCACCTTCCTTGAATTCTTCTATGCAGACTTCACAACTGTATGGAATCTCCTGGCTGTAGTTTAGGAAAATCTTCTCCCTTATGATCTCGGATGCGAAAAATCTGAGATTCTTGTCTGTGAACACATCCTTGTCGTACCAGGCCGGTGCTTCAGGCAGGCTGCCTACAATGGCGTCAAAGATGTTTTCAAGGTTGAATTTTTCCTTTGCCGAAGCAGGGAATATTGTTGCATCAGGAAGCTGCTGCTTCCACCATTCCATAAGCTGGAGGACCTGCTCCTGTGAACTTATGTCTATCTTGTTGATGACCAGTACCACAGGGCAGTCAATCCTTTTCAGCTTTTCAATATATTCAGCGTTTTTGTCGCTTTTCTCGACAGTGTCGGTGACATAAAGGATGATATCCGCGTCACCGATAGCCGTCTCAACAAAATTCATCATACTCTGCTGAAGCCTGTAGTTCGGCTTCAGGATACCGGGAGTGTCGGAATAGACTATCTGATAGTCTTCTCCGTTGACTATACCCATTATTCTGTGCCTTGTCGTCTGTGCCTTTGCCGTCACTATCGACAGCTTCTCGCCGACGAGGGCGTTCATAAGGGTTGATTTCCCGACATTCGGGTTGCCTATGATATTGACAAACCCTGCACGATGTTTTTTGCTCATAGATTCAAAATTAATTATAGGCACCCATCTTGAGGATATTTGCTTCTCCCTCAGTGAGGAATCTCCAGTTTCCACGCTTGATTCCCTTTTTGGTGAGTCCTGCAAAATATACCCTGTCAAGGGCTTTGACCTCATATCCGAGTGATTCGAAAATCCTGCGGACAATACGGTTCTTTCCTGAATGTATTTCGATACCGAGCTTTCTGTGGTCGTCGGCGTCTATGTATTCAAGTTCATCTGCTGCGATTTCTCCGTCAGAGAGTGTAACACCGCTGACAATCTTGTCGAAGTCTTCCTGTGACAGTTTGTTGTCAAGGGTGACCTGATAGATTTTTTTCTTGTCGTATGAAGGGTGTGTGAGCTTCTCGGCCATCTCTCCGTCGTTGGTGAACATCAGCACTCCGGTCGTGTTCTTGTCAAGCCTGCCGACCGGGAATACCCTCGCCTCACATCCTTTGAGCAGGTCCATGACTGTCTTGTCTGCATGCGGGTCGCTTGCTGTAGTGACATAGCCTTTAGGCTTGTTCATTACGATATAGACTTTTGCCTCGCCTTTGAGCCTTTCCCCGTTGAAACGTATGTCGTCGGTGATATTGACTTTTGTTCCGAGTTCTGTTACTACCTCGCCGTTTACTGTCACGACTCCTGCAAGAATGAAGTTGTCAGCCTCTCTTCTTGAGCAGACACCTGAATTCGCAATGAATTTGTTGAGACGTACAGTGTCCTTTACAGGTATGTTTATGAGATCGTTGTCTGAGAATGCGTTGTCTTCAACCAGAGGTTTGCGGCTGATCATTCTGTTGATGCCTTCTTCTGCGGCCCTGTCCTCAAAATGACGTGCCGGGCGATTGTTGAAGTTCTTTCCGGAAAAACTTCTCCTGTCCTGTCCAAAACTTCTTTTGCGGTCTCCGAACGGTCTTCTTTCTCCGTCTCCGAATGACCTCCTTTCGCCGTCGCCGTATGATCTTCTCGGTCTGTCTGAGGAACCTCTTTCTTCAAATGAGCGTCTGCGGTCTCCGAAAGGTCTTCTCTCATTGTTGTCCCCGAAAGACCTTCTCGGCCTGTCAGAGCTGAAGCTCCTTCTTTCTCCGTCTCCGAATGACCTCCTTTCGCCGTCACCGTATGATCTTTTCGGTCTGTCTGAAGAATTTCTTTCTTCAAATGAACGTCTGCGGTCTCCGAAAGGTCTTCTCTCATTGTTGTCCCCGAAAGACCTTCTCGGCCTGTCAGAGCTGAAGCTCCT
>VSOK01000016.1:0-4419 GCA_009774765.1 Bacteroidales bacterium | reverse complement strand
TCTTTCTCCGTCTCCGAATGATCTTCTTTCACCGTCACCGTATGACCTTCCCGGTCTGTCTGATGACCTTCTTCCGTTGTTTTCTCCGTATGACCTTCCCGGCCTGTCGTTGTTTCTGAATGAGCGGTTGCCATACTCTCTACGGTCTCCCGCCTGTCTGCGGTCTGAACCGCCTTTTTTGTAACTTTCCATTTCTTTTGTGTGCCTTTCGGCAATTTAATTGATTTGTTTTTATTATGCCTTCCGGCATTTCTGTCTGATTTATAAATTAAAGCCAAAACCCAGGCTATCTAAGCCTGAATATATATGTTATCGTTCCTTTCTGCAGAGCAGGTGCGGTGGCATCCATATTGAAATGCGACTCCATCGCCGCCTTCCTTGCTTCGTTCCAGATCTTCTGGTCCGTGACAGTAGTCCCTTCTGCTCCAGGGACGGCCTTTTTGACCTCTCCGTTGTTGTCTACCCATATTTCCACTACCACCACTCCGGAGTTCTGAACAGGAAATTTAGGGTTCGGCAATGTTCCGAGGACTGTCATTCCGGCCAGTTTGGCATTCGGTTCTCCCGATGTCTTGCCTGTCTTCGTATTGCCCTGGGCGTGTCCGGCCTTGAGCGCGTCGCTGACTTTCTCTGCAGTCTGGGCGGCAAGGGTATCCTTGTCTGTGGTGTTGTCCGCCGAGTGGAAAAGTGCTCTTCTGTTGATTTCTTTCTCCCGTGGAGGTTCTGGAACTTCCACGTCTCCGTCTGGTCCGGTCGTAGCCTCCGGAGCTTCATTCAGTTTCGTCCCCTGATGCTGCGCTTCAGAGCTCTGTACCAGTTCAATATCCTTTTTCGGGTCGGCATTCACTGCTCTGGGCTGGGTGCCGGTCTTCACCTGTCTCGGCTTCAACGGCCTGTCTTCACTGAAATCTATGAGTATGGATTTTTCCTCAGGCGGAGGGTATATGTACTTCAGTCCGGTGAAAACTCCGAAGACTGCAATACACAGATGAACCGCCACCGTTAGCACGATGCCGGTCACTTTGGAGATTTTCTCCTGTCTTTCCCTGTCCTGTAGATATTTTCCTGCCATTTCCTATTCGGGCGAAGTCGCCATGATTACTTTATAATGGTTGCGTTTCGCGATATTCATTATCTGCACGACCTCTTTGATCGGCACTGTCTCGTCTGCATATATGGAGAATGTAGGATCCTCTTCAGCCTGCAGTTCCTCTATCAGCGCGTCTTCAATCCTGTCGAATCTTATCGGGGTCTGGTCTCCGTTGATATGATAGGAGAACGTGTCCGTGTCACGGTAATGCTTGATCGAGACGCTGACCGTAGCTTTTGCGGATACCTGTCCCGTACTTTTCGGAAGCAGAAGCTTCAATGCGTTCGGGTTTACCAGCGTCGACGTCACAAGGAAGAATATAAGCAGAAGGAATACGATGTCTGTCATAGACGACATCGAAAAGCTTGAATCTACCTTTGTTGTTCTTTTGATTGCCATTGTCTGCGATGTTATTCTCCAGCCGGTTCGTGAAGCATATCCATAAACTCGATGGTGGTGTTCTCCATCTTGAATACAAGGTTGGAAATCCTTGATGTCAAATAGTTGTATCCGAAGTAGGCTATGATGCCGACGATAAGACCGCCTACCGTAGTGACCATTGCAGTGTAGATACCTCCCGACAGGAGCGTGATGTCAATGTTGTTTCCTGCCTGGGACATATTGAAGAATGCCTGTACCATTCCCATAACGGTACCGAGGAATCCGATCATAGGCGCACCTCCGGCGATGGTCGCAAGCATAGGAAGGCCTTTTTCAAGCCTGGCCACTTCGACATTTCCCATATTTTCCACTGCGGTCTGTATGTCAGAGAGCGGACGTCCTATCCTTTCGATGCCTTTCTCCACCAGTCTGGCTACCGGAGAGTCATATTTGCGGCAAAGCTCAACTGCCGACTTGATCTTTCCTTCGTGTATCAGCTCGTGGATGTTGTTCATGAAGTTCTTGTCGATCTGTCCTGCCTTGTAGATCATCCACCATTTGTTGCCGAAAATGTAGATTGCCACAATGGAGAGCAGAAGAAGCACCAGCATAAGCCAGCCTCCTTTGGCTGCCATACTTATGAGTGAAAAACTCATTTCCTGCTGCTGCGGAACTGTTTCGATGGCTGTCGCAGCTGCATCAATGCTTGATTGTAAAAGCGTAAGCATCATATTCAATTACTATAATTAATTATCCTGATCGGGAAGTCTGTGCGCAATATGCAACAAACGTACAAAGGTAGACAAAAATCGGAGAAACGGAAAATCTGAACGAATAAAATGTGAAATCGGGATTTTTCGTACAGGAAACGGTCAGTATTTCACTTCGCTCAGGAAAAGGGCCTTGCCTGGGACGGACTCTCCTGCGTTGGAGCGGTTGCGTGAGGCGATCAGGCTTCTTATACTCTCCGGCTCGGCTTTCCCTCTTCCGATATTTATAAGGGTGCCTACAATCGCGCGGACCATATTCCGGAGAAACCTGTTGGCCCTTATCCTGAATACTATGTAATCCCCGTCAGCTGAAGGGAATCCCATCGCGGAGACATGGGACGGAACATATTTCTCCCACACCGCTTCGTATACCGTGCAGATTGAGGTCGCGTTGTTGCCTCCGGCCTTCTCGAAACAGCTGAAGTCGTGTTCGCCCAGCAGGTAGGATGCGCCTTCATTCATCTTTCCAATGTCCAGGCCGTATCTGCAATGGTAAGAAAAACTTTCCATAAACGGATCTTTGTTGAAATGTATAAAGTAATGATATTCACGTGATAAGGCGGAAAACCTGGCGTGAAAATCTTTGCATACCGGTTTGATTTCGTGAATTGATATACTTTTGGGCAGGATGGCATTTAATTTGTAGGAAATCCGGGCCGTATCATAGACTTCATCTGACGGTGTGTCAAAATGGGCGATATAGTTTACGGCGTTCACTCCCGTGTCTGTCCGGCCGGCTCCTACGGCTTCTGTCTCGTCTCCGAAAAGTATTGAAAGTGCCTTTGAGAGTTCTTCCTGGACGGATTTGGCGTTCTTCTGCTTCTGCCATCCGCTGAATTTTGAACCGTCGTATGATAGTCTTACCGTGTACCGCATAGTGCTTTTGACAAAAATGTATAATTTTACGTGCTTTTTTGAATTGCAAAATTAGAAAATATAAATTTATGGAGAGTGTTAACATTAAAGAATTGAATGACCGTATCCAGCGTGAAAGCTCATTCGTCGATATTCTGACGATGGAGATGAACAAAGTCATCGTGGGGCAGAAACATCTCGTCGAGAACCTTCTGATCGGGCTTCTCGCAAACGGACATATACTTCTTGAAGGTGTTCCGGGATTGGCGAAAACCCTTGCAATCAATACTTTGGCTTCTGCTGTGGATGCAAAGTTCAGCAGGATACAGTTTACTCCAGACCTTCTTCCGGCCGATGTGCTCGGAACATTGATCTATTCTCAGAAAAGTGAGCAGTTCCAGATCAGGAAAGGTCCGGTCTTCGCCAATTTCGTGCTGGCGGATGAAATCAACCGTTCTCCTGCAAAGGTGCAGTCCGCGCTTTTGGAGGCTATGCAGGAAAGGCAGGTGACAATCGGTGACGAGACATTCAAACTGCCGGAGCCGTTCCTGGTGATGGCGACGCAGAACCCGATAGAGCAGGAGGGAACATATCCGCTCCCTGAGGCTCAGGTGGACCGTTTTATGCTTAAGGTCGTGGTGGATTATCCTAAAAAGGAAGAGGAGCGTCTCATCGTCAGGATGAACAATTCCGGTGAATTTCCGAAAGCTTCCCCTGTGATGAAGCCGGAGGATATAATCCGTGCGCGCGAAGTTGTCAGGGATGTATATATGGACGAGAAGATAGAACGCTATATAGTTGATATAGTATATGCGACAAGGACTCCTCAGGAGTACGGTCTGGGCAATCTCGCCAACCTGATATCATACGGCGCGTCTCCGCGTGCCAGCATATCGCTCTCTATGGCTTCAAAGGCGTATGCCTTCATAAAGAGAAGGGGATATGTGATTCCTGAGGATGTCAGGGCTGTCTGCAATGAGGTGCTTCGCCACAGGATCGGGCTTACATACGAGGCTGAGGCTGAGAATGTCACCACCGAGAATATCATTTCAGAGATTATCAATGCAGTTGAAGTTCCATAATGGATAACAAAAGTGCAAATGACCTGCTTAAAAAGGTCCGGAAGATAGAAATCAAGACCAAGGCACTTTCGCACCAGATTTTTGCCGGGGAATACCATTCGGCATTCAAGGGGCGCGGTATGGCGTTCAGCGAGGTCCGGGAGTACCAGTACGGGGATGATGTGCGCAATATGGACTGGAATGTCACGGCGCGCCTACGCTCCCCGTATGTGAAAGTCTTTGAAGAGGAGAGGGAGTTGAC
>VSOK01000015.1 GCA_009774765.1 Bacteroidales bacterium | reverse complement strand
GTATGATGCCCGGCTCGAAGAAATACAAGATTGACAGCTATGTAATCGTGGGGGCGCATTATGACCACATCGGCACTATAGACGGAAGTATTTACCCCGGAGACGACAGCAATGCCTCCGGTACAGTCTCGATGATGACGATAGCCGAAATGTTCGCCACAATGAAGACCGTTGGCAAAAATTTCAACTCCAATATAATCTTTGTAGCATTTGACGCCAGGGAGCTGAGCCTTGCGGGCTCGGAAAGCCTGTGGAGAATGATCGACAGCGGAGAGCTTCACAACCCTCAGACAGGCGAAGCCATCACCAGGGACAAGATAAGGCTGATGGTCAATATAGACCAGATCGGAAGCAGCCTTTCCCCGTTGTCATCAGGCCGGGAAGACTTCATAATAATGCTCGGGGCACACAGCCTGCCTATGTTCCGCGACGGACTCTTAGGCATCTGCAACAGGCATTTCGGGACAGATCTCGAACTGTCAAATTCATATTACGGCAGTGAAAACTTCACAAAAGTGTTCTATACGCTTTCAGACCAGAAGCATTTTGTAGAACACAGGATACCGGCTGTCCTGTTCACTTCAGGCATCACGATGAACAACAACAAAGTCTACGACACAGCCTCGACACTGAACTATGAAGTGCTGCGCAGAAGAATAATCCTGATGTTCCACTGGATCGAGAAGATGCTATAACAGCTCCTTGTAGATGTCCATATACAGACGGGAAGTATTTTCCCAGGAGAAACTTTCCGCGTATGCACGCATAGCGTCCGCGTCTACACCTCCGTCCGCATAAATCTTCATGCCCTCCTCAAATCTGGCCCTCATGGCATCAGGGTCGAAGAAGTGGTCAAAATAGAAAGCCTTGTCCCCCCCTATCTCAGGAAGTGAAGTATGGTCCGAAAGGAATATCGGTTTTCCGTACCTCATCGCTTCTATTACAGGAAGGCCGAATCCCTCGGCAATCGACGGGAACACAAAAGCGTCACAGTTCTGAAGATACCACTGCTTGACAGGTTCGGACACTGGTCCCGTTATCGTAACCCTTGACTCGACGCCCCATTGCCTGGCCTGCTCCAGAATCTCTGCACAATATGAATTCGAGGATATGTTTCCGGCTATTACAAGACGGTAGTCATTCCCTTTAAGGAGCCGCGGAAGAACATGAAAATTCTTCTTCCTCAATATGGTACCGACAGAAAAGATGAATTTCCCGTCAGGCTTTACTTGAGGAGGAACAATCTCGCCGTCAAAGAAATTAAGTCCGTTGTAGATGA
Source organism: Bacteroidales bacterium (assembly GCA_009774765.1). Taxonomy (GTDB): domain Bacteria; phylum Bacteroidota; class Bacteroidia; order Bacteroidales; family UBA932; genus Cryptobacteroides. Next base: position 48,793 of record VSOK01000015.1, on the reverse strand, counting down.
CCTCTATGCTTTTGCCTGAAAGGTTCAGATTTTCCTCTATATCCCTTTTGGTGCTCCTGGATATGGCTACAATCCTGTCAGCCCTGTCGATGCTGTCCTGGAATTTCCTCATATACCTGGCGTGCTTGGAGAGCGGCAGTTCATAGAGAAAATTGAGATCGTGCATAGTGAGCACTCTCTTCACCCTTGCAGGAGGACAATAAGGGGATGTATTCTGGGTGGTGTGCCATACTTTGACATCAGACGTACAGGGAAGCCATAGCTTATATATGTCATGCACAGGACGGTATTTCACTCCGTTTCCCCATCTGCCTTCAATATTCGAAGGGACAAAGAACTCCATATCGACCCTTTCTTTGGATGAAAGATCCACAAGACATCTTGACAGGTTGTCGCAAAAGGCGAACAGCCCTGTATTAGGATATTTCATCCTCTCACAATCTACAACGATCATATTTATTATGAATTGGTCCGCAAATATATTCATTTTATTTTATTTGTGTATATCTTTGCAGAACTGTAAAAATTCGATACTTAGAACAGACTATGAGGGAAAAGATAGCTTTTGTTGTCGGACGTTACGGAAAAGAGATAAACGGAGGAGCGGAACTGCACTGCCGTATGCTTGCCCAAAGGGCTGCCGAACGGTATGACATCGAAATTCTTACAACCTGTATAAAAGATATGGTCTCAAAGGAAAATTCCTATCCGGAAGGAGAAGAGACCGTTGACGGCATTCTCGTAAGAAGATTCCCGGTACGCCAGCCAGAGGACGGGATTTCCGAAAAACATTATATAAGGAGGCTCAAGCCTATATGGGGAATACGCAGGTTCCTGTACACGTTGGGAATACTCAAATATATAAGTATGCTCGACGGATGGGGACTTGGATACGATATCAAGGCACAGGAAAGGAACGTATTCCACTCCGAGGCCCTGGACCGCTATATCCTTGACCACAAGGACGACTACAAGGCAATAATAGCAATCACATCAATATTTGCCCCGTTCTATTATACGGCGATGCTGGCCGGAGAGAAGATGATAGGCATCCCGACTATGCACGATGAGAACGCAAGCTTCAGAAATTCACTGAGGCTGGCAGTTCCAAGGATAAGATATATGGGATTCAACACCTATGCGGAGCAGAAGCTGGCGCGCAGGATCTTCGGGAAACGGCTGCACTCCAACGGAATCATCAGCGTAGGCATCGAAACGCCCGAGCCTGCCGACTGGGAATCGGTCAGAAGGAAATTCAACCTTCCCGATGAATATATAGTATACATCGGCAGGATAGAGCGGTACAAGACCGGAAAGATGCTGAAGTATTATTCGGCATACAGGAAAAAATACGGCCAGGAAAATACGCCGCCACTTGTTATGGTCGGGAATATGACCAAGAGAAAGAAAAGATACGAAGTCCCCGGATGCGTCTACACCGGATTCGTATCCGACAGTGAAAAAAGGAGCATATTGCAGCACGCGAAGGTGCTGATAAACCCGTCACGGTACGAAAGCCTGTCGCTTATACTTCTTGAAGCCCTCTACGACCGTGTCCCCGTGCTTGTCAACGGCAGATGCAACGTCCTCAAAGAACACAGCATCAGAAGCAAGGGAGCAGTCATGCAGTTCACATCACGCAGAAGCTTCACCGGCAATCTGCACAGGATACTGACCGACAGCACCCTGGTCGGGCAGATAAGGAAAGCCGGAAAGGAATATATGGACGCAAACTACAACTGGGACACCATAATGGAGCGTCTGTTTGCCGTCATCGAGAAAATCTGATACAGAAATATGAAGAAAGAAGACATAGCGGTATTGATCCCCATATATACCACCTCATTGAATCCTCAGGAGACAATATCCCTGAGACAGAACATAAAGGTCCTGAAAGACTATACGATAATATTCGTAAAGCCTGAGACCCTGGATATATCCGTGGGGGGCATGTCAAATATATACAATCCGGCACTGCACAGGACGGAAAGTTTCGATGACAGGTATTTCAAAAGCCTGAGAGGCTACAACAAGCTTGTGCTTGAAGAGGAGTTCTACAGCAGATTTGCAGAATACGGATATGTTCTGATATGCCAGACGGACGCATACGTGTTCCGGGACGAACTTCTTGACTGGTGTCTGAAAGGCTATGATTATATAGGAGCCCCCTGGCCGCCTATGAGAAAGCACAGGCTGAATTTCTTTGACAGGATGTCATACAGATGGCGTATAAGACGGTTCAGGCAGAACAAGAACCGTTTTCACCGGACACAGGTAGGCAACGGAGGACTGTCCCTGAGAAAGACGGATACATTCATAGGAATCACCCGCAAATACAAAGAGCATTTCGCCGGTCTGCTCTCCGACGACCGGAAGTTCTACCCTGAAGACCTTATGCTTCTTCTTGAGCTTGAGCACACGGAAGACAGGCTGCACAAACCGGGATTCGATGAAGCCCTGCGCTTCGCGTTCGATGAAAATCCCCAATGGGTGTACAACTATCAGAACGGACAGCTTCCGTTCGGATGCCACGCCTGGTACAAGCCGCAAGTGCATTATGATTTCTGGAAACGCTTCATCAAGGATGCTGATTGACCGGTTTTATCATTTTAATTATTATCTTTGGGGGGCTTTTTGCGAATTTTGATTTTTAACTGAAAAAGATGAAAGAATTTTTACAGATGATGAGGCGGTTCGTATCGCCATACAAGATATATCTTATCTGGGCTGTGGTCCTCAATGTCTTCTCGGCCATATTCAACATTTTCTCATTTACGCTGATAATACCTATCCTGCAGATCCTTTTCAAGATGGACAACACCGTCTATGAATTCATCCCGTGGGATGCGGAAATGGAGACAAAAGACATACTGCTCAACAATATGTACTATTATGTCACAAACATCATAGACACATACGGAGCATCGTGGACACTGCTTATCCTCGGACTGTTCCTCGGACTTATGACAGCATTGAAGACAAGCTGCTATTTCGGCTCGTCCGCGATTATGGTACCGCTGAGGACCGGTATAGTAAGAGACATAAGGACACAGGTATACAATAAGATGATGAGCCTCCCCCTCGGATTTTTCTCACAGGAGAAAAAAGGCGACATCATTGCACGTATGAGCGGCGATGTGGGAGAAATCGAAAACTCCATCACGAGTTCCCTTGATATGCTCATCAAGAACCCTATCCTCATAGTGGCATATTTCGGAACGCTCCTGTACACAAGCTGGGAGCTTACCTTGTTCACCATACTTGTGGTGCCGCTCATGGCCTGGGGAATGGGAGCGATCGGCAAGAAGCTCAAACGCGAATCCCTTGAGGCACAGGGAAGATGGAGCGAAACAATGTCACAGCTTGAAGAGACTCTCGGCGGGCTCAGGATCATCAAGGCCTTCATAGCGGAGGACAGGATGAAAAAACGTTTCCGCGACACAAGCGACCATCTCCGCAAGGCTACATCAAAGGTAGCGATAAGGCAGGCTCTCGCCCACCCCGTCAGTGAATTCCTCGGTACTCTGATGATTATGATCGTCCTCTGGTTCGGAGGCACACTGATTCTCAGGGATAACTCGCCGATAGACGCCCCTACCTTCATATTCTTTATGGTCATCCTGTACAGTGTGCTCAATCCTCTCAAGGAACTTGCAAGAGCCGGCTACAATATCCCCAAAGGTCTTGCATCTATGGAAAGGGTCGACAAGATAATGAAGGCGGAAAACAATATAAAGGAGATTCCGGATGCCTATGCCATAGAGAACTTCAACGACAGGATAGAATTCAAAGGAGTATGCTTCAGCTATGAGAACGGCAAGGAAGTGCTTCACGACATCAATCTGACTGTCCCTAAAGGCAAGACGGTAGCCCTTGTAGGACAGTCCGGCTCAGGCAAATCCACACTTGTGGATCTGGTGCCGCGCTATCACGATGTAAGCGCGGGAGAGCTGCTCATTGACGGAGTCAACATAAAGGATATGAAAATCAAGTCATTGAGGAGCCTTATAGGCAATGTAAACCAGGAGGCGATCCTTTTCAACGACACTATTTTCAACAATATAGCCTTCGGAGTGGAAGGAGCCACTATGGAACAGGTTGTAGCCGCGGCAAAAATCGCCAATGCGCACGACTTCATAATGGAGAAGGAGGAAGGCTACAACACCAATATCGGTGACAGGGGAGGCAAGCTGTCCGGCGGCCAGAGGCAGAGGATAAGCATCGCCAGGGCCATACTCAAGAATCCTCCGATACTGATTCTCGACGAAGCCACTTCAGCACTTGACACGGAATCAGAAAGGCTTGTGCAGGAAGCACTGGACAGACTGACTGTATCACGTACCACAATAGCTATAGCGCACCGTCTTTCCACGATAAAGAATGCTGACGAAATATGCGTAATGCAGGATGGTGTGATAGTTGAAAGAGGCAAGCACGAACAGCTTATAGCTTTGAACGGATATTACAAGAAACTCAACGATATGCAGGCACTATAGACAGCCTGCGGGCAGAAACAGAATTCATATTTATGGACAAGAAGCGGCTTATACCAAGAATACTGCTGGTCATCTACTTGATAGTTACCGGAATAGCATTTTTCGCAAAATTTGATACTGGTGTGGATATATCAACCACCTGGTTGGGACTGCCGAAAGACAAGATTGTACATTTCCTTCTTTTTCTGCCTTATCCGGCACTTATGTACACCGCATTCCACAGGCAGAGGGGCATACCTTCAAGCCTGCTGTTTTTTATGCTGTGGGTAGTGGTCGCAGGGACCGTAATCGCAGGAGGAACGGAACTCATACAGGGTATGACCGACTACAGAAGTGCGGACATCAATGATTTCCGCGCCGACTGCCTTGGAATATTCGTTGGTTGTGTCGCCGTGACAGTCTACGGTGCAATTTCAAAAAAATGGTAGCTATGCACAGAGCGGCTTTTGTCGTATTGTCTCTGATAGTTTCGCTGAGCATCAGCGCACAGAGCAAAATAGTCAAAGATTTCCAGCCGGCCTGTGATTCATTGTCGGCCCTGATCAGACAGAGAAACGGTGTGGACGGAAAGCTCAGACTCAAGTCCGTGATGAAAAGAGGGGGAAGCCTGGACTTCTATTTCACCGAAAGCCTCAGCGACTATCCATGGAGAGCGGATGATGTAAAATGGTTCAGACAGACACTCAAGGAATTGTGTCCGGAACAATATTCCGGATACCGCCAGGGAGAAATATATTCAAGAAACGAGAAACTCTCCGACCTTGCAGTACACGCACCCGGGTCCTCAGGATCTCCTGTACCGAGCAGGTTCAGGACAAAGGATCCGCGCAACCAGGGCATCCCTGTAGTTGAGGAAGTCGGGGCAAACAGATACGACAAAGGTCTCAGCGGAAGGAACATAGCACTTTGGGCCAGCCACGGCAGATACTATGAGCAGTCTCTCGGCAGGTGGGAATGGCAGAGGCCCTGCCTTTTCCAGACGGTTGAAGACCTGTTCTCTACCTCATTCGTGCTCCCCTATCTCGTGCCTATGCTGGAAAATGCTGGAGCATACGTTATGATGCCAAGGGAAAGAGACGTCAACCCTGTCGAAATAATAATAGACAACGACCCGGACTACAGTTCATCTGAAGAATATAAAGGCCACAACGGGCCGTCATCAAGACTTCACGGCACATATACAGAAACCGGGGTATGGAAAAATGCAGGAACAGGCTTTGCGGACACAAGGGAAATCTATACAGGCCTTGACAACCCTTTCACTATGGGTACCGCACGTACAGCCGAGTGCATATCTTCGCCCAAAGGGAAGAACAAATCCCAGGCAGTATGGACGGCCGACATACCGGAAAGAGGAGAATACGCAGTCTATGTATCCTACAGGTCATTTCCCAACAGCACGACATCAGCACGCTATACGGTCTGCCACCTAGGCGGGAACACCAGCTTTATCGTCAACCAGAAAACAGGAGGAGGAACCTGGATATACCTCGGAACATTCGAATTCGCAGAAGGTACGGAAGGGAAAGTAATCCTTGACAACAGCTGTCCTGAAGGAAGACGTTTTTCCAACGGGAGCATAATATGCGCTGACGCGGTAAAGATCGGCGGAGGAACGGGAAATATAGCACGCTCCCCTTTCGGAGAGGATACAGCAGAGACATCCGGTCTTCCCAGATATGCGGAAGCGGCAAGATACTGGCTTCAGTGGGCTGGAATGGACCCTTGCATATATAGCCAGAATGACCAGAAGGACGACTACCGGGACGACCTTTTCTCCCGTGGAGACTGGGTAGGATATATAAGCGGAGGATCAAGGACCAACCCGGGGCAGAAAGGACTGGGCATACCTGTCGACCTGACCTTCGCGTTCCATTCTGATGCTGGCGTCTTCCCGAACGATTCAATAGTAGGTACTCTGGCGATCTATTCGAGGATGAATGAAAGAAGTTCCACGCTGCCTAACGGAGAAGACAGACGCACTGCAAGGGAGTATTCGGATATAGTCCAGAGCCAGATTGTCAGCGACCTGAAGACGGACAGCCTCTGGGCAAGACGGCAGATATGGAACAGGGCATACAGGGAATCACGGACTCCACCGTCCCCTACTATGCTCCTGGAAAGCCTTTCGCACCAGAATTTCGCCGATATGAGATACGGTCTTGACCCTGAATTCAAATTCACATTATGCAGGGCCGTATATAAAGGTATGCTGAAATATCTGAGCAGCAGATACGGATGCCAGTATGCGGTACAGCCACTGCCGGTCCATTCATTTGCAGCAACATTCAAAGATGACAGCCATATCGAGCTCAGCTGGATGGAGACGGACGATCCTGCTGAAGAGACTGCCGGTGCCAAAGGATATATCCTTTATGTACGCAAAGACGGCGGAGCTTTCAGCAAAGGTACCAGGCTGGAAAACACCTATACGAAAGACGGGAGGATCTGCACGGAAGTCCCTGTCGAACCCGGACATATATACAGCTACAGAATCACAGCCTTCAACGAAGGGGGAGAAAGTTTCCCGTCAGAGATACTTTCAGCCGGAATACCGGAAACCGGAATGGGATCTAAAAAGGTCATTGTCGTAAACAATTTCACAAGAGTTTCAGCTCCCACCTGGTACGACACTCCACAATATGCAGGATTCGACAACAGGCAGGACAGTGGAGTATCCTACATCAGGGATATAGCGTTCACCGGAGAAATGTACCAGTACCGCAGGGATATGCCGTGGTGCGACGATGATTGTCCCGGATTCGGGGCATCCTACACCGACTATGCAGGACAGGTTGTGGCAGGAAACACATTTGACTATCCTTACGTCCACGGCACTGCAATCATAGATGCCGGATACCCGTTCTGCTCAGCCAGTGCGGAGGCATTCATAAGAGAAGACGCGCTCCAGACAGGATTCTGGGCCGCGGACATAATCTGCGGCAAACAGGTCACAAGCCTGAAGGGAGGAAAAGGAGGCAAAGAGAAATACAGGGTTTTCCCTGCCGGAATGCAGGCCGCCATAAAGAAGTTCACCTCATCCGGAGGAAACATTCTTGTATCCGGCTCTCATATAGGGACTGATATATGGGATATGGTCTATCCTCTGGAGCAGAATCCCTCATTCAAGAACGAGTCCGTCAGATTTGCGGAAGATGTCCTCGGATACAGATGGATGACAAATTACGCTTCGCGCAGAAACACGGCAAGACCCGTGATGAAAGCCCAGCCTGATCCGGCAAGACAGCTCTTCGTATGCCCGGTCCCGTACATCGAATTCAACGGGACATACAACGGGAAGGTCTACAGGACAGACACACCTGACGGAATCGAGCCGGCATCCGGCAATTCATATACTATCTTCAGGTATCCGGACACAAACATATCCGCCGGTACGGCATATCACTCGCCTCTAGGATACAAGGCAGTAAGTCTCGGATTCCCTGTCGAAGGTATTACAGACAGATGCCAGCTCCAGGAAATTATTGATTCTACCTTTAAATTTTTCTCTGATGACAGCACGACAGAATGAGATCATCTCCCTGATCAAAAAAGAAGTAAAACCTGCTTTGGGATGTACTGAACCGATTGCTGTTGCCCTCGCCGCAGCGAAAGCCGTGGAAATAATCGAGGACAGATGCAGCGGCTGCAAAGACGGCAGCTGGAGACTTGAAGCTGATTTCGATGTGGAAGTCGCTGTCAGCGGAAATATTCTGAAGAATGGTATGGGAGTGGGAATTCCGGGCACCGGGATGGTAGGACTTTATATCGCATCAGCTTTGGGAACAGTATGCGGAAAGTCCGAGTACGGTCTGGAGGTCCTTCACGATCTTGACAGCAACGCCATCTCGAGAGCCAAAGAGCTTGTCGAAGGGAAAAAGATCAAAATCAATATAGCTGATACAACGCACAAGCTCTATATAAAGGTTGCCGTCAAAATCAACGGGGAACATTGCGCTTCTGCGGTGATAAAGGACGACCATGACAATATCGTGGAGCTGTGTTTTGACGACAATGTGCTGCTTCGCTCCGACGGCAGAGAAGAAGACCTGAAATGCGGGGAAGAAAGAAACATTACCCCTACAGTAAGGGAAATATATGATTTTGCACGTGAGGCGGAATACGATGACATAAGATTCATTCTTGAGTCAAGAGATCTGAATATGCAGCTGGCACAGGAGGGACTCAAAGGGGAATACGGCCTGAAAGTCGGCAAGACAATCAGCTGTTCCAAGTATGGCGAAGTGTTCGGGGAGGACTTTATGAGCTATGCTATGGCACTCACGGCCGCAGCTTCCGATGCCAGGATGGCAGGATGCACTCTTCCGGCAATGAGCAATTCCGGAAGCGGCAACCAGGGGATAACGGTTACGATGCCGGTTATCGCCTACGCAGTCAAATACGGGGTAAATGACGAGGACCTTGCAAGGGCACTTGTTCTCAGCCACCTCGTAGCGATACACATCAAGGGCTATCTCGGCAAGCTGTCTGCATTGTGCGGATGCGTAATAGCCTCGACAGGAGCCGCCTGCGGAATAACATATCTCAGAGGAGGCAGCTACGGGCAGATATGCTCCGCAATCAAGAATATGATAGGCAACATCACCGGAATGGTATGCGACGGTGCCAAAGTCGGATGCGCGATGAAAGTGGCCTCGGGAGTATCAAGCGCGATACAGTCTGCAGTACTGGCTATGGAGGGAATCTGCATATCCGAAAATGACGGAATCATAGAACGCGACATAGAAAAGACCATCCATAATCTCGGACGCATAGGATCCGTCGGTATGCAGAACACGGACTCTATGATTCTTGACATCATGGTCTGCAAATAGGACACAGGACTATCATTTAAAACATATACATTATTATGAAGACTCTGGAAAATTCCCAGCTCAGCATAAAGGTTTCACCGCACGGGGCGGAGCTTTGCAGCATATTCTGCAACGGCATAGAATATCTGTGGCAGGCGGATCCGCAGTTCTGGAAACGCCATTCCCCTGTACTGTTCCCTATCGTGGGAGGAGTCTGGGAAAATGAATACAGGCACAACGGAAAGAAATACAGTCTGTCCCAGCACGGGTTTGCACGTGATATGGATTTCGAGATACTGTCCGAAACAAGTGATGAAATATGGTTCGGGCTGTCCGACAACGAGTCCACACGCCTGAAATATCCTTTCGCTTTCAACCTGCGTATAGGCTACAGGATCGAGGGCAGGAAAATATACGTTATGTGGAAAGTACATAACCCTTCCCAGGAGACAGTCCATTTCCAGATAGGAGCGCATCCTGCATTCTTCTACAGGGACTACAGCCCGGAGACAGGAGGAAAGGGATATTTCGGATTTGACAGTACGGACGGGTTGAAATATATACTGATATCAGAAAAAGGATGTGCCGACCCCGAGACGGAATACCCTCTTTCACTGAGCGGTGGACTGCTCCCGATCGATGCGCATACTTTCGACAGGGATGCTCTGATATTTGAAAACAGTCAGATCAGGGAAGTTACACTATACGACTCGGAAAAGAAGCCTTATATAAGCCTGAGTTTTAACGCTCCTGTAGTAGGTCTGTGGTCTCCTCCTGCCAAAAACGCTCCTTTCGTATGCATAGAGCCATGGTACGGACGCTGCGACCGTGCACATTTCAGCGGAGAATACAAGGATAAGGACTGGATCCGTCATCTTGAGCCTGGAGAAGAATTCTCGGCAGAATACATTATCAGCATCATATAAAAAGCCTGATATATAGTTCCGGACAAATAAGACAAGCCCTGCTGAAAATGATTTTCAGCAGGGCTTGTCTTATAATCTGCAGGAAGGATTATTCCTCGAGAGGTTTCATCGTGTGATATACATTCTGCACATCATCATCTTCCTCAAGTCTCTCTATAAGCTTGTCAAGTTCAACCCTGTCTTCTGCAGCGATATCCTTAAGATCCACATTAGGAAGACGTGTGAACTCCGCTGAAAGCAGCTCATAACCATTGTCCTCGATATATTTCTGAATAGAGTTGAACGCTGTGAACTCACCATAGATGATGATCTCCTTCTCCTCATTTTCATTCTCCTCCTCAAAAATCTCCTCTGCACCATAGTCGATCATCTCAAGCTCAAGCTCATCAAGATCAACCGGCTTGTCACTCTTCATTTTGAAGACGCACTTCTTGTCGAACATATAGTCAACGCTTCCTGAAGTTCCGAGCGAGCCGCCGCTCTTTGTGAAATATGAACGGACATTGGCGACAGTACGGTTGTTGTTGTCGGTTGCAGCCTCTACAAGCACTGCTATACCGTGAGGACCATAGCCCTCGAATACAACCTCCTTGTAATCGCTCTGATCCTTGTCGCTCGCACGTTTGATCGCACGCTCGATATTGTCCTTAGGCATATTCTCGCTTCGTGCAGTCTGGAGCAGAGCCCTGAGACGAGGGTTTCCGGTCACATCCGGTCCGCCCGCCTTCACAGCGATTGTGATTTCCTTACCGATCTTTGTAAACACTTTGGCCATATGACCCCAGCGTTTGAATTTTCTTTCCTTTCTGAACTCAAATGCTCTTCCCATAATATAAAATTATAAAAGACATCCCACATCAGGAAATGCGGGATGAACATAAACTTTATTTGTTTTCGATACGAGAAATATATTTGTCAATCTCATATCCTTCCATTGACTGAGGATATTTCTCTTTGATTTCCTTATAGAAGGAGAGTGCCTTGGCGTTGTCACCGAGCTCCTCGCATACGGCACCGGCTTTCAGAAGATAGGCAGCGGAGAACATATTGTCAGACTTGGCTGCAGCTTTTTCAAAACAAGCCAAAGCCTTTGCATAATCAGAAAGTCCGACATAGGCATCACCTGTGCAGGCAAGCGCACGTCCTGCAAGAATCTGGTCCTTTCCTTTGTATTTCTTCAGATAGCTGATCGCCTCTTCATAGTTTCCGAGCTGGAGCTGGCATACGCCGGCATACAGATATACCGCCTGTCCCGCCTTGCAGCCATATTCATCTATAACCTGGGCGAAACCAAGAACATTGCCGTCACCGTTGAGCGCGAGCTCGTATTCCATATTTCTGAAATTGGCCTCCGCGTATGACATCTGCTCAAGAGCTTCAGCCTGCTTAGGCTGGAAAGCGAACTTGTACCAGCAGAAATAAGCGGCAGCTGCGACTACTACTGCAGCAAGTATTATAATCAGAATATTCCTGTTCTTCCTGAAGAAGATTTCGGTCTTTGAGACTGCCTCAGCCACAACTTCAACATTCTCGTTTTGGGTTTCTTTTGCCATATCTAAACTATTTAATTTCCTTAAACAAACAGGGCGCAAATTTATAAAAATTTGATAAATCCTACAATTATTTCTGTATCTTTGCGAAGATAACGCAAGCAGATGCCCACTTTAGACAAAATAACAGTTTCAAACTTCCGCAACATAGAATTCCAGGAGCTGGAGTTCTCCCCCAACGTCAACTGCATATCAGGCAACAACGGAGAAGGCAAGACCAACCTTCTTGACGCGATCTACTATCTATCTATGACAAAAAGTGCGTTCGCGGCCTCCGACAGGTTCAATTTCAGACACGGCACCGACAGTTTCTCGATCTGCGGGACCTACCGTATGCCCAACGGTCTGTCTGCAAAATTCGCGGTCCACAGCAGCGCACAAGGGGAAAAGAAGCTGAAAAAGGACGAAAAGGCATACGAAAGGATATCGGAGCACATCGGAACTCTTCCGATAGTGATGGTCTCCCCTTCCGACATATCGCTTGTAAGCGAATCGGGAGAAGAACGGAGAAAATTCGTCAATTCGGTACTTTCACAGATGGACATGGAATATCTCAATGCTGCACAGCAGTACAACAGGCTTCTTGCACAGCGCAACAGGATGCTCAAAGGGCGCAATCCTGACAGGGAGCTTGTGGGAGTATTCAACGAAAGGATGTCCGGATATGCGGAAGTGATATACAAGGCAAGAAAGGCATTCATAGACGATCTGACACCTATTGTGGCGGAATATTACCGTCTCCTGTCGGGCGGGTCCGAGCAGGTGGACATAGAATACAGGTCAGACCTTGAAAAAGGCTGCCTGGGCGAAATACTTGAAAGTTGTATAGACAAGGACATGGCGCTCGGGTACACTTCAGCCGGAACCCAGAGGGATGATTTCATATTCACTATGGACGGTCATCCGATACGCAGATGCGGTTCGCAGGGACAGCAGAAATCATTTATCGTATCCCTCAAGTTCGCACAGTACGAACTGATGAAAAGCAGCTACGGTTTTGCTCCGGTACTTCTGCTGGATGATGTGTTCGACAAACTTGATATGAACAGGATAGCTAACCTGCTCTCTATGGTAGCCAGCAATGACTTCGGCCAGATATTCATCACTGACAGCAACAAAGTCAGACTCAGCGGCATACTGGACGGGCTGACTACAGACAGGGCATATTTCGAGACATCGCACGGATGCTTTACAAAATTATAGCGGGAAGGTTCACATCATCATAACTATGGCAGAGAAAAAGACAGCAGGGACATACAGAAGAAGGCTTGAGGCGGTCTCCACAGGAGCGATAGGCAAGCAGGAAGCCAAAGGGATGGATGAGCTTATCTCCGCATATATCAAAGAGATGAAGCTTGCCTCCGGCCTCAACAGCCAAAGGGTGTTCGCAGCCTGGGATGAAGTCTCCGGAGCAGCCAGATATACGATAGGCCGTTATTTCAGGAACGGGACGCTCTACTGCACCATAGGTTCTTCTGTGGTCAGGACACAGCTGAATTTTCAGAAAGATCTCATTCTGCACAAGATAAACGACTTCCTGGCGGCAGATGACCTGTTTGTCAAAGACAGCAGGAATACACATTTTGTAAAAAACATAATATTACAATAACGTCTCAATATGTACAGAAGGATCAGAATAGTAGCAGACAGCAACATTCCTTTTCTTGAAGGGGTGTTTGAGCCGTATGCTGACATCGCCTATATAGACGGAAAGGATATAACAAGAAAGGATATAACAAATGCGGACGTTATGATCATCCGCACAAGGACAAGATGCAACAGGGAGCTTCTCCACGGTACAAAAGTATCACTTATCGCGACTGCGACCATTGGAACCGACCATATCGATATGCAATATTGCAGGGACAACGGGATCAGGGTCTACAACGCACAGGGATGCAACGCCGGAGGAGTCATGCAGTATGTGTTCTCCGCTCTCTACGGGACAGCTTCGCGCAATGCAATAAAGCTTGACGGGGCAACGCTCGGAATCATCGGTGTAGGAAATGTGGGAAAGAAAGTTGAACACATGGCCAGATATCTTGGATTCAACGTCTTGAAATGCGACCCGCCACGTGCAGCCAAAGAAGGTCCGGAAGAATTCGTATCTATGGAGTACCTTCTGGCATCGTCAAATATCGTCACTATGCACACCCCTTTGGATGAGTCCACCTTCAAAATGGCGGACAGGGATTTTTTCAGCCTTATGAAGCCGGGGACATTTTTCATAAACGCCTCAAGAGGTGAAGTCGTGGACGAACAGGCGTTGATCGAGGCGATACCGAAGCTCGGTCCTGTAATCATAGATACATGGAACAACGAACCGGATGTCAACAAAGAGCTTATAGAAATGGTGGACATAGCCACCCCGCACATAGCCGGCTATTCATTCCAAGGCAAACAGAACGGCACTGCATCCGCAGTAAGGGCGGTAGCAAGGCAATTTGACATACTCGGCCTTTACCATTTCTTCCCGACCAACGACCTTCCGGAGCACCAGCCTATCAGACTGGACCTCAAAGGAAAGAACCAGGGAGAGATTACTGCTGTTTTCCAATATAATTACCCTATATTTACAGATGATTTCATGTTCCGGATGGATCCGGACAACTTTGAGCGTATGAGGTCCGAATACCAGTACAGACGCGAGATTTATGTTGACTGACAAATAATCCAATAATATCTATGTTTACTAATGACGATATCAGACAGATAGAAGAAAGAGGTTCATCTGTCCAGACAGTAAAAGACCAGGTGGAGCGTTTCAAAAAAGGATTCCCCTGGATGAAGATAGTTGCTCCGGCGACACCGGCAAAAGGCATCTCAGTCCTCAGCGAAGCCGAAGTCGAGGAGGCCGGAAAATATTATGAATCTGCCGAAATTGCAGGAAAATGCAAATTCGTTCCGGCATCAGGAGCGGCATCAAGGATGTTCAAGGACCTTTTCAGCGGCCTCGACACACTTAAATCAGGAAAAGACATTGCAGCAGACTCCCCTGCCGCAAAATTCACAGCGAACATCAGTAAATTCGCGTTCTACGATCCTCAGCTGTTCCAGGAGCCTTCCGACTCCGCGGAATACAGGCAGTCAGTCCTGTCCAGGACATTGACCGAGGAAGGGCTCGGCTACGGGGCAAAACCTAAAGGAGTCCTCAAATTCCACAGATACACAGACGGCGAGATACGCACCGCATTCGCAGAACACCTCGTGGAGGCCCAGGACTATATGAGGAACAATGACGGCACAGCCAATCTCGTAGTGACTATTTCACCTGAACACCAGCATCTGTTTGAAGAGGCATACGCGGAGGTCAAGCAGGCATACGAAAAGAAATATGGAGTGGAATACAATATCACTTTCACATTCCAGGACAAGGCGACTGATACGGTGGCCGTGGACGTCGACAACAAACCGTTCAGGACAGACACGGACGCCCTTCTGTTCAGACCGGCAGGACACGGAGCACTGATCCACAACCTCAACAACATAAAGGAAGAAGTGGTATCGATCAAAAACATCGACAATGTGGCAGTCGAGAGCTATCTCCCTGAAACGGCGAAATACAAAAAGGTACTTCTGGGCAAAGCCCTTGAGCTCAGGGACATAATCCACGGATATCTCCACGAGCTTGATGCGGTCACAGGAGCAAATATACGTTCTTTCCAGCCTTATCCGGACCTTCCTGGATATACACCTCTGAAAACCGATGTATATGCGTCTGAAGAATGCCAGATGCTGTGCAACGACATACAGACATTCCTTGAAGACAAACTGTGCATCACATTCCCTGAATTCGAGACCTGCCAGGAGCGCGCTGAAATGCTCCGCAAAAAGCTTGACAGGCCAATCAGGGTGTGCGGTATGGTCAAGAACCAGGGAGAACCTGGAGGAGGACCTTTCATAATCGCGGAAAAGGACGGTACGACTTCCCTTCAGATACTTGAAAGCGTACAGATAAATATGTCAGACGAGAAAGCCAAGGCGGCTCTTGCATCGGCTACGCACTTCAACCCTGTAGATCTGGTATGCTGCCTGCACGACTACAACGGGAAAAGCTTTGATCTGCTCAAATATGTCGATGAAGACGCAGGGTTCATCAGTTCAAAAAGCTATCAGGGACGCGAGCTGAAAGCCCTGGAGCTGCCGGGACTCTGGAACGGTGCTATGAGCAACTGGAACACGCTTTTCGTTGAAGTCCCTCTTGAGACATTCAATCCTGTCAAGGTCGTCCTCGACCTTCTCCGCCCTGCACATCAGAACTGACAGCAGCAAAAACAGTTATAGCAATCTGATCAAGATTGTCTATATCTGACAATTGAAGGACCTGTGCCCGCCACGCAACAAAATGCCTCCGCGGACTCCAGGTCCTTTAATTGTTTTTGGGCATAAAACCATTCGAGACCACATCTGTGCCTCCAGATGTCAGTCACATAAAATCAGATAAAGTACACTATAGGAACATATAAGCAAGCGACCAGTAGCCCCAAACGGCAACTCTAATCCGGCACCTCTTTTTCACAAAACACGAGCAGGCACTCATTTCATAAACAACTACAAATCAAACGTTTGCATAAAGCAAACCTGCTTTGCCCCCGTGATTTTGTTGGGGCAAAGCAGGCTCAAAAACAGCATATCATTGATAGACAACGAATTACAAATCAACACCCTGCTCGTGATTTGTAATGTTATTGAAAAAAAGTTTACCACAAAAACTGATTTTTATGGAAGTATACAAGCATGTCCATATTCTTCTGGAGCCAATCAAAGAAAAATGGCTAAATCTTTTTGATAAACCTTGAAAAGGTGCAAAACAAGTGTTTGCCAAGTATGTTTGATAAACTTGAGGTCAATCAAGGGATGTTGGTTGAAAACATTGTGGCTCAGATGCTGAAAGCAGCCGGACATAATCTGTTTTTCTTCAGCAACAGTTCACGAACATCGGCAGAGGATAGGATGGAAATAGATTTCATGATTGCCAAGCAGGCCATAACGAACAGGCATAACATATCTCCGATTGAAGTCAAGTCGGGAAGTCGCTACGCATTGACATCTTTGACTAAATGTTTAACGAAATATTCAAAAGACTTGTCAACTCCTTATGTCCTGCATGATAAGGACGTGAAAGTTGAGGATGGTATTGTGTTCATTCCTCTTTATATGACTCCTTTACTATAGTACACTTTTAAGAGCCGGTACATTATCATCTTCAAGCTTTCGTTTCAGGTCTTCACATACATAATAATCCAAGACAAACAATAGAAAGGCACTCAATACTGCAACTGGAAAAGCACATAGAGGGTAAATGTGCTTTTCCGGTTGCTTGTTAAAAACAGCAGTAATCAATTCTTTCCACACATCACGGTAACAGGCGCATTTTCAAACACAGATCTGAGTTGGTTGATTTATTTAAATCATTGCTGAATATCTCTATTTTTAGTAATCATCAAGAAACGACTATAGTTAACTATAAAGCCAGGATAATATTTAAATAAACGCCCCCATACATACCTCTCATGTACAAGACGATACAATGTACGTAAGTTATACTTATTTATCCAGTCCGGATAATAATTCATACGTTCAACAGTTTGATGATAAAATCCGCCACAAGTATATATAGTACCATTAAAACCATACTCTTTAAGGAATATAGCAAACTCATCTTGTATAGGTGCTCCCATACCAATTACAACAACATCTGCCTGTGATTCTACTATTGCTTGAGCAACATCAGTATAAGTTCCTCCAATATAACCATTTCTCCAACCTTTAATATTTAGTAAAGGATAACTGGTAGAAATAACTTTAATAAATTTGTTTATAGAATTCTCTGTTGATCCAATAAAATAAATACCTTGCTTCGTGGTTGACAAGTATTCAAAAACCTCTTTTGCTAATGATGTCATATCAAAAGAGATGCGAATGGATTTATCTTTTTTAAATAGACGATTCATTATAATCGGGAGCATACCATCAGAGCAGATATAGTCAAATTTATTATACAATTCCGCTTCATTCTTAAGCAATTCCATATAATATGGATTCAAGCAAGTAACCACCTTTCCTTGATTGGAAGGTAAAAGAACATCTATTCTACAAGGTAGTTTCTCATAGAATACAGAATATATCGACATAAAATATTATATTAAGAATTTCTATTTCGATAAAGAATATATTGTACACCTTGCATCATATAGAAAATCTGGAAAACACGCATCTGATCTGTTATAGGGGTGCTCATTCCAACAAAAAAAGATGCTATAATCCATAGCCTATTTGCCTTGGAAAAATTAGATATTATTGGATTATGCGATGATGATGCAGAATTTGCCCAATAGAAAAAAACAGCTATAATACTTAAAAAGACAAATGTTCCAAGAAGTCCCCACGCTGAAAGGTAATAGCCCAACTGTATTTCTATTTGTATGTCGTCATCTTTAATTGGTCCATTTCCGATTAAAGGATTTCTATCAAATAAATTTAAGACTCGACTTAATTGAGAAGATCTGGTATTTAAAGAACCATCTTGTGCTGTTCCAGAAAGAGCATCAACTAGGCGTTCTGCATAATTTATCGAATCAGTAATAATAGGAATGTCTATATTTATCAGGATATTATATAATAGAACACATGAAATTACGACAATTGGAATAGCAATTATTTTTCGAAAAAAGCCAGGAGCCCAAAAATAATATCCTAAAAGAAGAGCAACACAGGCAATCATAACAGAACGGGATCCAATCAATACAAATAAAAGTACATAAATTATAATTGTCAGATACTTGAACTTAAATTTACTATATAAACAAAATGCTAGACCAAGTAAAGAAGCAAATCCAAAATTATAGCAAAAGCAAAAAGTTCCGGCAAATCTTGAATAATTTAGAGATTCTACTTCAAAAAGAGTATATAATCTTAATATCGGGTAAAAAATTGGAATAAATTTGATAATATCAAATACCAATATACCAGTAACTATAATCAAATATGTTTTAATTAAATATTTCGTATCTGATACAGAAAAGCCAATGATATAGGGCAATGAAAAAAAGAAAAGATAAAAGATTGGACGAGCTACATCAGAAAAATCTTTAAAAGAAACCGATGACTGAGGTAAAAAAGAGTTTATTGATAAAGTAAAGAAATAGCACAACGATAAAATTGTGAACAGACTTAACCCTATAATTGGAAAACGAATTTTATATTGACGATAAAAAATCAGTATACATATTATTAAAAAAGTTGCAAAAAGATATAATATTTGCCCTTTTCCTATGCTCATATATCCCCAAAACGTAGGAAACAAAAAAATGAGAAAAAGTATACTCCTAATATCTCGTTTACTATTAACGGAGCAATTGCAAATAGGAGTCAAATTGGTGTTTTTTGTCATTGAATCGATTCCAATTCATACACCCTGTAACAGAATTTACAGAGCTGTTATCAAAAAGATGTTTTTTTATCAATTCTGCTAATTCTATATCATCAGATAAAATTGAATCCGAAAAATCCGGAATGTGATTTTTATTGCAGAATGTTATATTCTTCCAAGCGTCCATATTATCGGAAAACAACTCAATTGGAACTGCTCTTTGACTACCGACAAACGGAGTTTCCAATGCGATGACCTCGCTTAATACAATTGGACATCCCTCAAAAATACTTGGTAATACAAATAAGTCAACAGATTTTATAAACTTGAATGGATTACAATTAAATGGTAATATTGAAACCATATCACTCAAACCCAGCTTATGCGAAAGAAGAATCAAAGGATCTCTTAATTCGCCTTCTCCTAATATAATCAGCCTAATATTACACTCGGTATAATTATCTTTAAGATATTTAAGAGATTTTAATAATTTCCATTGTGCTTTTTGGGTCGATAGTCGTCCTATGTTTAACAAATATTTGCAGTCTTTTTCCAATCGTATTTCATCAATTTGTTCTAACGCTTTTTGTGTTATATAAGATTTGTTCGTGCAATTAGTAATTACTTTTATTATATCTCGCTTTATAGCGAAGTTCTCAACCAAATCATTTTTAACTTGCAGAGAAACGGCAATAATGATATTGCATCTTCTATTATATACAGATGCTATTAAGCGTTTAACAAATTTTAACAGCAAAGGAGATACTTTCTCATACTGTACTGACAAAACATTATGCACACTTAAACAGCGTTTATATTTTGCCGGCAATAAAGAAACTATGACATTGCTTCGATCTAAAAAAGAAAAGATACTATCTGGTTGCTGACGCCTGACATAAAGTCTCAGTTTTATATAAACATATATCTGCTGGAAAAATTTAAATATGATATTATGAGCATTGTTTTTACAACCATAATTATATTTGCTACAAGAATAGTACATTGTAAAAACTTCCACATCATATCCATTTGACTGCAGATACTGGCGAAAATCAAGCAGAATCTTTTCTGCTCCACCTGTACGAATTTGATCAATGACTAATAATATACGCTTCATATCATTGACAATTAATTTTGTCCATCAATAAATCACAAAATAATTCAGATGCTTTTCCTGTTTCATAAGAACCTAGATTTATATGGTGCTTTTCCATAGCTATCCTATATTTCTTTTCATCAAAAGAACAGATTGACTCATAAAGCTTCATATTGCTTTCTGCGAGTGGAAATCCCCATTCAGCTATTGGTGTATAGTATCCTTGATTATTGCTATATTTATCTATATCCGGAACAAACAGAAAACAAGGTCTATACAAAAATGAATAATCCCAAACAACAGATGAATAATCACTTATCAACATATCTGCAGCACACAGCAATTCCTGCATATCGGGATATGCAGATACATTTATCATAGATGAGAATGCCGCATCTTTATTTCCTAATAAATTATTAAATAAATGATGCCCTCTGAACAGTACGACAACATTATTAACCCTATATTTGCTTTTAACTACATTTACAAGCATATCGCAATCCAGAAGAAGATCAAATGACGGTGTCTTAAAACTATTTCTCCATGTCGGAGCATACAGTACAACAAAAGCGTTCTTATCAAGGCTCAAATGACGTTTTACTTTATCAGTATTCTTAAGCACTGCATCCGTATTAAAAAACACATCATTGCGTGGCATACCAATTCTTAAATATTTTGACTCGTCAACAAGGTATCCTTGTCGGAATGCAGACTCAAAAGCCCGACATGAAGCAATAGCATACTTAGTGTTATTGGCTATCATTCTATGTATCTTGTATTGGCATTTACCAGAACTCATTGAAACTCCCATTTTTTTATAGGCTCCTCCACCATGCCATGTACTAATTGTCAATTGTTTTTTTCTGAACGGCAGATAACCTTGAGGGCAATTGTTTGAAATAAAAACTTTTGCAGTAAGCAGATAATAGAAATATTTTATAGTATTCCTTTTTACATATAAACTACATTCTGAATTTTTTATATGATATGATTTTACAGACCACACAAACTCCATTTGTATGTTTGATTTTTTTAAATGGAGATAAATGCTCAATGGATTACAGGAAATTTGTTTACCGCCGTATGACTCAAAAATGATTCTGTCTTGTTTAATAGGGAATATCCAGAAAATATGACATAAACTCCACACAATTTTTTGAATCAAAAATATTATTAAGTCCTTCATAATGAAAAGTAAATTTAAATAACGAAAATCAATATAGAGCCAGGCTTTTCTGTACCTTACTTATTATATACTATTTACGGACGATATTCACAAGAATACGTTTCAATCGAAAATAATCTTCAAATTTGAACAAGCGTGATGCAATAAAATAATATGATATTCCGACAAGCATCCCGACAGATAACTGAAGATGTGGAGATTCAAAAAAGAATGTCGTCCCCCAAGATATAACCCCCATGCTTAGAGACAATAAAATCACAGGATATAGTTTATATATCTCTCGTTTTAAGGTCAACTTTGAAATACGCTTGGTATATCGCGTAATAATAAAAATATCAATAAAAGAGTATAGAATCAGACCTGAAGAAATAATATAAAGTCCATAGTTTAATGTAAGGATTAATATTGTTATTGCTATTGCTTTTTTAAAAATTTCCGCTTTTAAAGTATAGCTTGTATATCCTTTAACATATAGAAAATAGTTATTTATACGCATTACAGGGTCCCACATATAAGCAAAACAAAGGATTTGAAGAACAGGAACAACGTCAATCCATTTGTCTGTAAGTACCAGTCTCACAAAAGGATAAGCAAGTGATGCAAGGCCAACCATTATTGGGAATATGACATAACATGCAGTCCGCAAATATGTCAGAAAATAATTCTCAAGTTGATTTATGTCATCTTGAACCTCACAAAGAACAGGAAACATTACTTTATGAAGTATATCTGTTATATTACTGGATGGAAAGTATGCAAATGTATATGCCTGATTATAAATTCCAAGATCTGTAGAATTCATTTTCTTTCCTATTGCCAAAGAATACAGATTTATATATATGGTATGCAATAATCCAGACAAAAGAAGTTTGCTGCCATAAGAGAAAAGAGAACGAAAACTTTCAAGAGAAAAAACAAAAATCGGATGCCAATGAGATACTCCCCAAAGAATACAAACATTTAAAAGATGATTTATTACGCTTTGAGCAACAAGCGACCAGACCCCAAGTCCTTTATACGCTAAAAATATTCCTAATGCGCCACTGATAATAACAGCTACCAGAGAAGCTATAGCCTGAAGCTTAAAATTTAGATTTATAGATAATTTTGCACGCTGTACAACCCCAAAAGAATTTATGATTATACTCAATCCTGACACTTTTACTATCAATTGAAGTCTAGGTTCTGAATAAAAATCAGATATAGGTCCTGAACAGAAAAAAAGAATCAAGTATAAAACAATTCCTACTATGATATTAAAATAAAATACAGTTGAACAATCTATTTCTGTGCGATTATGTTTTTGAATAAGTGCATTAGAAAACCCACTGTCGACAAAACTTTGTGCAATAGCAAGAAAAATACTTAACATTGCAATTAGTCCATAGTCGGATGGAATCAACAGGCGAGCTAAAACAATACTAATGATGAACTGAATACCTCTAACAGCTAATCGCTCTATAGCACTCCATATCACACCGTTAACTGTCTTTGACACAAATTCACTCATAAAGTATAGATTTTAATAAATAATGGCATTTCTAAAATCCGGTATGGTTTCAGACAGCGGTTTGTCTTTCTTGAATATCCCAGCTGTACCTCCCACAAAAATATTCGCTCCAAGAGATGACATATAATGTGCTCTTTCGCAACTTACACTTCCATCTACACTGATCATTATATTGGAGAAATTATTATTGTCCAAGAATGCTCTTGTCCGTTCAACTTTTTCCATAATTCCGTGAATTATGGTAGAGCCGGCAAATCCAGGAACAATCAACATCAGGATTATCACATCTGTATATGAGAGATATTTTCTTACACTTTCAATCTCTGTGTCAGGATTTAATGCAAGTCCGAACATAGCACCTTTTTGTTTGACAAATGCTATGTTTTCCATAATACTTTCTTTGCATTCACTATGTATGGAAACAATATCACCTGGCTGCAATTCGGTTGAGCGTATAATAACTCTTGGGCGTTCCATCAGGAAATGAATATCCAATGGTTTAGTGGTTATTTTTCGTATTGCATTGATTGTATCAGGCCCAAAAGTTAGATTTGGCACAAAAGTTCCGTCCATTACATCAATATGTATGAAATCTACCACAAGACGATCAAGCTCTTTAATGTCTCTTTCTAAATTAAGAAGATCAGCACACATTAAAGAGGCGGAAATATATTTTTTGTCAGGCATAGCTTTACTCGTTAGTAATCATCACTTTATTTGTATACATTTTACTTGAAGCCATCATTTGAAGCCCCGTGAGTAAATCTTTCATCGGGAAATGCTGTGTAATAAGTGGAGACAGTGACAGTTTTTTTGCAGAAAGGAGATTAACCATAAGCTCCCAGTCGCTATTTTTTACGCCATAAGATGAGTTCCATGTACCGACAATTTGAACTTGCTTGCGTAACAACTGCCAATAAACTTGTTTTTGCAGGTGGACATCTCCAACAGGATTCCCCATAACGCATATTTTACCCATTGGGCGCACTATATTCAAACATGTCTCAAGCGATGCTGACGCTCCTGTTCCTTCAATCACAATATCAAAACCAACTTCTGTCATAGATTTAACAATGCTGTCAATACTATCTGTACTTGAATTACAAGTATACTCGACAAAATCATGCTCAACAGCAAATTGCAGTTTATTTTGGCTTCGCCCTATCAGTAAAACTTTATCTGCTCCCATAACCTTAGCCAACTGGCACATTATCATCCCTATTGTTCCAGGGCCAATGATTGCGATTGTATCTCCTGTCTTGAAGCCAGAGCGACGTAAAGCATGGAGGGCGACTGATGCCGGTTCCAGCATAGCCGCTTCTTCGTATGAGACATTATCTGGAATTATCTGCAAGTTCCATTTCGGAACGGCCACATATTCAGCAAAACCTCCATCACATCTGGAGCCAAGATAGTTGTAGTTGGAACATGTCTCATATGTTTCGCGTCTGCAACTATTACATTCCCCACAGGGTATAAGAGGAAATATTGCCGCACGGACACCAAGCAACATTTTATCATCATCACTTGCAACTTGCACAACTTCTCCCGAAAATTCATGCCCTATTATTGTCGGGAAATGATATGTACCAGTCGTAAAAACCCGTGCGACATCTGATCCGCATATTCCACAGGCATGTACTTTTACAAGAACTTCATTGTCTTTTATTTTTGGGACATCGGTCTCAACATATCTTAAGTCACCAACAGAATATAAAACATTAGCTTTCATCGTTGATTATATTTTTAAAGTTCGAAAGGTCTTCCGCTGTAGTAATTTTGAAATTACTATCGTCACCTTCAATAAGCGTGATATCCAATCCGCATTTGTAGGCAATTTCTGTACTGCCATTTATTTTGAGTATTTCTTCATATGACAGCCGTTGATGCGTCTCTATATACTTTTGATATTTAAATGCTTCCGGTGCTTGTCCTGCAAACAGTTGATTCCTGTCAAGCAGACTTTTTATCGTCTTTCCGTCTTTGCTGAGATAAACGGTATCTTTCATTTTAATAACGGGTAAAACTCCATCATGCCTACAACATTCATCAAGGCATCTATTTATAAGATTTTGTGACACTAATGGTCTGGCTGCATCATGTATAATCACAATATCGTTGTCACCACAGATGTTCTCAAGCTTCTTCAAAGCATTATATATAGTGAGTTGACGAGTCTCTCCCGGATCGGAATATATGATGTTTTTATTGACATCAAGCAATGTCAGATGCTCTTGGATGAAATCTTTCCATTCTTCTGCACAGCATATTACAATCATATCAATTTTGTCGTTTCCAAGAAACGTTTTGACGCTGTAATGGAGAATTGGCAGATTATTTATTACAAGATATTGTTTTGGGATATTTAATCCCATACGAGTGCCTGTGCCTCCAGATAAAATAATAGCTATGTTTTTCATATCAGTATCTTTTTATGACTCCTATCTCGTAAGTCATCTTTCAAATTCCTCTAATCTCCTCGCTCCAGAGCCGAATTCGTATATATCAATCTTGACACACCCGCTCAGGAACAGAATTTACGATATTCCTGTCCTTGTAAATCCTTGCACATTTTTTTCTTACCATCGCGATTGAGTATATGCTGTTTGCCCTGTCGTATATCAGTACATCTGTGTATTCTATTTTCAGGACATCATCATATCTATTGCTCCAGACAAGTCTCTTTATCGTCTTTTCCTTTTTGAATAGCTTCCGGACAGGAGGTGCTGACTTCGGGATGTTCCTTTGAGTAGAGCCTTATGCGGTAGTTGATGAAAATGTGCATACAGGTCCACAGGACAACATCTATTATAAGCAGAAGCGTTACATTGATGTAAGGGAACATGACATAGTTGAACACGATGAAGAACACCACGACTCCGATTATGGTCAGCAGAACGAACCTTGCTCGCATCCCTGTCCTCAGAAGCTTGTGGTGGAAATGGTTTCTGTCCGGCAGAAACGGATTCCTGTTTTTGCGGAGACGGTGCAGAACCACCCTCAGCACATCCAGTATAGGGACAAGAATAGCGGATATTGCCACTACAAAATCACGCAGACCGCCATATTTGCCGCAGTTGGTCCCCACATATATTATTATAAAGCTCAATATATATCCCAATGTCAGGCTTCCGGTGTCTCCCATAAACAGCTTGCGGCCGTTTCTGACATTGCCGAACACATTGTAGAACCAGAAAGGGATGACAACTCCGAGAGTAGCAAGCGAAAGAAGAGCATATATGTATTCTCCGCGCACTGCAAGCATTCCTCCCAAGACAGCCAGTGCGATACAACACAGACCTGATGCAAGACCGTCTATCCCGTCAATGAGATTTATCGCGTTGGTTATATAGACTATAATCAGCACAGACAGAGGCATCCCTATCCAGACAGGTATTTCATAGATTCCGAAAAGTCCTCCGAGAGAGGAAAGCCAGTTTCCGGAAAGGACTATCAGCGACGCGGAAAGCAGCTGCACAATAAACTTATACCTGTATCCGACGCCGACAAGGTCGTCCACCTCACCTATCAGATACAGGAGAGTCAGTCCGGCAAACAGGAAAAGGAACTCGTGGAGCACCAGAGCTGTCTCAGACAATGCAAGCGAAGGGTTGAAATACATCCAGACTCCAATCGTGACAAACATCGATATCGTGATTGAAGGAGTGAAGGAGATACCTCCCAGACGCGGGACAGGAGTCTTGTGCACCTTGCGTGGATCCGGTTCATCAAACAGTTTCTTCCGGTATGAAACCGTCAGGATATTCGGGATAGTTATCAGGCTCATAATCAGAGACAGGACAAACCCGAACAGCAAAAACATCATTGGCAATGGAATGATAGACATTTGGATGGGGTTAGATATAAGGTGAATATTTATCATAGAAAGAGGGTTAATTCCCCCCCCAGACACAATTCTGTCAGCAGGTATACAGCATAATACTGCGACCAAAGGCATCACAGGTGAACTATGACGCCATACCAAGGCATATTTTCAATCTGATAAAAATTAATCTTCGACAGGCTCTATCAGGTCCGGATGTATCGTGGCCATAGCAACGACCACTACTCCCTGTATCGCGATGACAACACGTCTGTCGCGTGCGCCCTTCACTTTGATGAAGATGCCCTCCTGCCCTTCAAAGCAGCCTCCGGTTATACGGACTTTCGTCCCCTTGGACAGATTGACCTCCTCCGGAGCAAACCATAGAAGATGGTCATCGTATGTGCCGGCCACAGCTATAAACCGGCGCATCTGGTCATCCGGGACAATTATTTTATTTCCGCTTGAAGAGTCTACTATATATTGCAGATAAGGAGCTTTGGATTTTATGACACGGCACTGCGACGGAGTGGTATGGACAAAGATAAGGTTACGGACAGCAGGCACAAGATTACGCACCTTGCGTCCGCATACAATCCGGACCTCATATCTCATAGGAATGAAATTCTCTATGGAACACTCATCAAGCAGCTGCTTTGCAAGGGCTTCACGACGATATGTAGCCCTCATTGCATACCACGATGTCTTCTCAAGCTGCATATATTACAGTACTGATATTGACCTGGGGCTTGAAATCCAGCATATACCACTGAATTTCAATGAATTAGAAAAATATTTGTTTTTATGCATCCTGCTGTGGCACCAGCGGATGCCATTATCAAATGATATCATAAATCCGCTGCAAAGCTAAACAACTATAATGAATTAAACAACTATTGCCATTGAATTTATAAAGGAACTCGGCAAAATCAAAAATATCATTATATTTGCGAGTTATTTAATGAAAAACACGTATGAGTATTCAACAGGAAAAAATCAAAGAGCTTGTTGAGCGCAGAGCCAAAGCACGTATGGGCGGAGGCCAGAAAAGAATTGACGCTCAGCATAGTAAAGGCAAATTCACAGCACGTGAAAGAATTGCAATGCTTCTTGATGAGGGCAGTTTTGAAGAATATGATATGTTCGTGCAGCACCGTTGTACGAACTTCGGAATGGAAAAGACAAAATTTGACGGAGACGGAGTCGTGACCGGTCAGGGTACCATCGACGGACGTCTCGTTTATGTTTTTGCACAGGACTTTACCGTATCGGGAGGATCACTTTCCGAGACTATGGCCCAGAAGATCTGCAAAGTTATGGATATGGCCGTGAAGAACGGCGCGCCATGCATAGGACTCAATGATTCCGGCGGAGCGAGGATCCAGGAGGGTATCTGCGCGCTCGCAGGCTTCGGTGAGATTTTCCAGAGAAACATCATGGCTTCCGGAGTCGTACCTCAGATTTCAGGTATCTTCGGACCTTGTGCAGGAGGCGCGGTATACTCCCCTGCCCTCACTGACTTCAATATTATGATAAAGGATACATCATATATGTTCCTTACCGGTCCTGGCGTCGTCAAGACAGTCACTGGTGAAGTCGTTACACAGGAGGAGCTCGGAGGTGCAAGCGTACACGCGACAAAGAGCGGTGTGGCACATTTTGCTGCAGAAAATGAAGAAGAAGGAATACAGATCATAAAGGATATCCTCAGCTTCATCCCTCAGAACAATATGGAGGATGCTCCTATAGTCCCTACAAATGACCCTGTAAGCAGGACAGAGGATCTTCTCAACGAGATCATCCCTGACAGTCCAAACAAGCCATACGATATGTACAAGGTTATCGGAAGCATTGTGGATGACGGCAAATTCCTTGAAATACATAAAAGCTACGCGAAGAACATCATCATCGGATTCGCCCACATGAACGGACGCTCAGTCGGCATCGTGGCAAACCAGCCGAAAATCCTTGCCGGAGTACTTGACATCAACGCATCAAGAAAGGCAGCGAGATTCGTACGTTTCTGCGACGCATTCAACATTCCTCTCGTTACTCTCGTGGATGTACCTGGATTCCTCTGCGGAACACAGCAGGAATACGGCGGAATCATCGTGCACGGAGCTAAACTTCTGTACGCATACGGTGAGGCTACAGTGCCTAAGGTTACTGTAACCCTCAGAAAGTCATACGGCGGTTCACACATCGTGATGAGCTGCAAGCAGCTCCGCGGAGACATCAACTACGCATGGCCTTCAGCCAACATCGCGGTAATGGGAGCCGAAGGAGCCGTAGAGATCCTTTATTCAAAGGAGATCAAGGCAATGGAAGACCCCGCAGAGAAGGCAAAGGTCGCAGAAGCCAAGAAACAGGAATACAACGATCTGTTCTGCAACCCTTACAATGCGGCAAGCTACGGATACATCGATGATGTAATCGAGCCGAGAAACACACGTTTCCGCGTAATACGCGCATTGGAGCAGCTCGCAGGCAAAAAAGTCACAAACCCTGCAAAGAAGCACGACAATCTTCCTCTTTAAAAGGAAAGGGATAATGAAAAGAACAATAAAAAGCATAAGCCTTGTCATCATTCTTCTGTCCGGTGCCGCAATTGCGGAACTTTCCGCCCAGAACGTATCGGATCTCATAATCAATGAGGTCCTCGCGGAGAATCCGGACGGAATAACGGACAGCTACGGACAGCGCAGCGGATGGATAGAAATCCTGAACACGTCATACGGTACAGTGGATTTCGCAGGATGCTACCTTTCCGATGACAAGGACAACCTTAGGAAATACTACATTCCCAAGGGAGACATAAACACAAGGATCAAGCCCCGCCAGCTGGCATTGTTTTTCGCTTGCGGGAATGACGGCAAAGGTACGTTCCACACCAACTTTACAATTGTGCCGGGACGTACATTGTACCTTGTCAGCAATGACGGACGTACAATAATCGACTCGATAGAGGTTCCGTCAGATCTGAAACCGGGAAAATCAGTTTCAAGGATATCCACCGACAACAAAGGTATGGAGTTCAGGACTGTGGTTTCCGATCCTACTCCTCTTGCCCAGAACGGGGATGTCAATGCCGCCACAAAGAGCCAGATTATGGAAGAACGCGATCCTCACGGCTGGATCATGACTGTCACGGCCATCTGTGTGGTATTCCTCGCGCTTTTCATTCTGTTCATTATCTACAAATATGTCGGAAAGGCATTTACAGGAGATTTCAAAAAGAAAAAAACAAGTAAACCCCAAGGTAATAATATGAACGAAGAGACAGCTCTTGCCATAGCTATGGCTTTGGACAAAGCCTGCGGAGGTGAGACAAATGCAGCCATCGCGACAGCCCTGCACCTGTACTTCAACGATACGGTACACGACCAGGAGAGTTTCGTCCTCACAATCAGGCCGACTCAGAGCGCGTGGGCGTCAAAGCACTTCACACTCAGGCAGTTGCCTACAAGAAAAGGATAAACCTTCACACAGGAATAATAAAATCAGATACAATGAAAGAGTATAAATTCAAAATCAACGGCAATGAATACAATGTTGCCATCAACTCGGTAGAAGGAAACATTGCGGACGTGACTGTAAACGGGTCTGCATATAAGGTTGAAATGGAAAACGCACCGGCAGCTGCACCGGCTCCAGTCCAGGCAGCCGCTCCAGTTCAGACTCAGGCATCTGCACCGGCTGCAGCAAAACCTGCCGCAGCACCGGCTCCTGCAGCATCAGGCGCAGGCAAACAGGTGGCTTCACCTCTTCCAGGCGTAATCATTGACGTCAATGTAAACGTAGGTGACGCAGTCAAAGCCGGACAGCAGGTCGCTGTACTTGAAGCGATGAAAATGGAGAACTCGATCGAGGCGTCACAGGCAGGTACGGTTACAGCCGTGCACGTCAGCAAGGGTGACTCCGTGCTTGAAGGTGCTCCTATCATCACCATAGCCTGATTTAACTTTAATTCATACCGGACAGGCCGGTCATCGGCTTCTGGCTGACGCCCGACTTGTCCGGAATCGGAAGTTGTCTGAAGTTTTGTGCCGGGAACGATCCATATTGCTTCCTACACGGAGAATTTCATACAACTTCTTATTGTCTTTCAAGGGTAATCTATGAATACAATTATAGAAAGTCTGCAGCAATTCCTGCAATACACCGGGTTCGCCAATATGACCTGGCAGCATATAGTAATGATTCTGATCGGCATCGGATTCATTACAGTAGCCATCAAAAAGGAATGGGAGCCTTTACTTCTTGTACCGATAGGTTTCGGAATGATAATCGGAAACATTCCGCTGTTCCCCGGACTCAGTGTCGGGATATATGAGGAAGGATCCGTAATGAACATTATGTATCAGGGAGTGCAGAAAGGCTGGTACCCTCCGCTTATCTTCCTCGGTATAGGAGCGATGACTGATTTTTCCGCATTGATCTCACAACCAAGGCTTATGCTTATAGGCGCTGCTGCGCAGACTGGAATATTCGGTGCATATATGATAGCCCTGGCAATGGGGTTCGCCCCCAATGAAGCAGGAGCGATAGGCATCATCGGAGGTGCGGACGGTCCGACAGCCATTTTCCTTTCGTCCAAACTCGCACCGGACCTTATGGGAGCGATTGCGGTATCCGCATATTCGTATATGGCACTGGTCCCGGTAATCCAGAGACCTATAATGCTGGCCCTTACGACAAAAAAGGAAAGGCTTATCAGAATGGCACCGCCAAGACAGGTGAAACAGAAGGAAAAAATCATCTTCCCTATAGTAGGCCTTATCCTTACAGCGTTCATTGTTCCGTCCGGACTGCCTCTTCTCGGTATGCTGTTCTTCGGTAACCTTCTGAAGGAAAGCGGAGTGACAAGAAGGCTTGCAGAGACGGCACGCGGACCTCTGATCGATGTCGTGACCATACTTATAGGAGTGACCGTAGGATGCTCGACCCAGGCTGACAAATTCCTTACTTCGGCATCAATAAAGATTTTCGCGCTCGGTCTGCTGTCCTTCGTTATAGCAACTGCCTGCGGAGTCCTCTTCGTCAAGTTCATAAACCTGTTCCTGAAAGATGGAAAGAAAATAAATCCGCTTATAGGAAACGCAGGAGTGTCCGCAGTACCGGATTCTGCCCGTGTATCTGAAATAGTAGGACGTGAATTTGACAAGGACAATCATCTGCTGATGCACGCAATGGGACCTAACGTCGCCGGTGTCATAGGCTCCGCTGTGGCAGCCGGTATACTTCTGAGCTTTTTGGGATAGTCCGGTCAGGATTTTTTCTGTCCGGCAAACTCGATTATGCCTGCAAGATGACGCCTGATCTCCGCTTCAGCGGCATCGGCATCACGTGAGACTATATGCTCAAGCATCTTCCTGTGCTCAGTGCAGACCACATCAACAGGAGTATTGCAGGCTTTGTATTTAAGATAATAATCCAGGACATCAGGAGTGATGACAAGAAGAAGGGAGGCTATAACAGGGTTATGGCCTCCCCTTGCTATAGCATTGTGGAACGCGAAGTCCTTCTCTATACGCCTGTCCGTCTCCGCATATCTTTCAAAATCATCTAAAGACTCCATAATATACGCCAGGTCCTCCTCCGTACGGTTCAATGCGCAAAGCCTTACGGCCTCTACCTCAAGCAGCACCCTCACGTGCACCAGAGAATAGAAATCAAATCCGTCTATCTGCAGGACATCAGATATAAGTCCTTCAAGCACCTGGGCAGTATGTTCAGCGATTACCGTACCGCTCTGCGGGTATGTCTTCACGATCCCGTAGAATTCCAGCTTCTGGAATGCAGTCCTCACGTATGCCCGTCCTACTCCTAACTGCTCGGCAAGCCTGCGTTCTGCAGGAAGACGGTCACCCGGATGAAGCCGTCCGGAGTCAATCTGATTCCGGATATATGTCAGAACAGTCTGCACCTGTGAGGAATGAGTGGAATTTGCCATTTTCGATAATCTCCTTAAAACGGGACAAAGTTAAAATTAAAAACCAATCTGACCAAACCAGTCTACCAAAAGGCATAAAAATATGATAGAACAAGACGAGTTTTGTATCAAATTTGATTGTTTCATCGCATCATTTTATTAAATTTGCCAAGATATGGATGCTAAACTATCAAACTGACAGCATAGACAAAATGAATCCGGATATGCCTTGGACGATAGTGATTTTTAATATCCTGTGCACATAAGACATCGTAAATTTTGAACTAATAACATAACAACATTATGCAGAATAAATTGCAGGAATTGACAGACAAACTGTACAATGAAGGTCTGTCAAAAGGAAAACAGGAGGGTGAGGCCTTTCTTGAACAGGCTAAAAAAGAGGCGGAAAACATCGTCTCAAATGCAAGGAAGGAAGCGGAAGCGATCATAGAGAAAGCACGCAGAGAAGCCGAAGACCTGAAAGTCAAGACAGGAGGAGACCTCAAAATGGCCGCATCCCAGAGCATTGCAGCAACGAGGCAGGACATTGAGAACCTGATTGTAGCGAAAATCACCGACAAAGAAGTCAAAGCCTCCATGTCATCAGCTGAATTCATCAAAGGGATCATCACCGAGGTTGCAAAAGGCTTCAACGCCGATGACCCGAAAGAGCTTGAACTGGTCCTTCCGGAATCCCTGAAAAAAGAGCTTGAGCCGTTTGTACAGACGGAACTTGCCGGCATACTCAAGACGGATGTCAGCGCATCGTTCTCCAAAAAGATAAGCGGAGGATTCAACATCGGTCCAAAGGACGGAGGATATTTCATCAGCTTTACCGATGAGACTTTCAAAGAACTGATATCCGAATATCTCAGACCTGCAACCAGAAAAATATTGTTCGGCAAATAGGTTCCAGGAACAGATTTATTGTTATGAACAATTATTACTACATAATAGCAAGTCTTCCGGAACTGACCACAGGATGGAAATTCGGTGACAAGGATGCCGAATGGTTCATCTCCGAGATCAAGGAAAGATGTTCTGACAAAGACATCCGTCTGATCGAATGGATAGAAAGAGGATTCGAGCCGGAAAATCTTACGGAAGAGTTCTATGCGGAAGCAGTGGCACACCCGTCCGCTTTCATAAGGGAATATTATACGTTTGACCTTAATGTCCGCAACGCTAAAGTCCGCTATCTCAACAAGGCGCTTTCCCGTCCGGCGGAAAAGGATGTCATCAATATTCCCGTTCCTGAATTCGAGGATGCGGCCAGAATGGATGCAATTCTTCAGAACAAGGATATACTTGAGCGTGAAAGGGCCATTGACGACCTGTATTGGGACAAGCTCGACTCACTGAGCGAACTGCATTATTTCGACATGAACGTCATTCTTGCGTTCATCGTGAAACTCCATATAATAGACAGGTGGCATCTGCTTGACGAGCAGACCGGAAGAGAAATGTTCAAGAAACTCGTAGATGAAATACGCGGAACATTCCGCGGTGTCAGATACGACGGATAGAAAACACATTACAAGATAATCAAATAAACAAAAATCAATATGAAAAGTACAGGAAAGGTCACGGGTATCGTCTCAAACCTTGTCACAGTTCTCACTGACGGTCCTGTCTCACAGAATGAACTATGCTTCATTGAGAGCGAGGGCACAAAACTGATGGCCGAGGTCATCAAAGTGAACGGCAAAAGTGCCGCTGTGCAGGTGTTTGAAAGCACCCGTGGGCTAAAGAACGGAAACACTGTCGAGTTCGAAGACAGGATGCTCGAGGCCACTCTCGGCCCGGGTCTTCTGTCCAACTGCTATGACGGTCTGCAGAATGACCTGACTACGATGACAGGAGTCTTCCTTAAAAGAGGAGAATATACGGAACCTCTCGACCACGAGAAACTTTGGGACTTTACCCCTATCGCCAAACCAGGCGACAAGGTAGTTGCCGCAGACTGGCTCGGAGAGGTAAAGGAGGGATGGCTTCCGCACAAGATTATGGTGCCGTTCTCGTTCAAAGGCGAATATACGGTAAAGACAGTCGCCTCTGCAGGACAATATAACATCGACCAGACTATCGCCGTGCTTACAAATGCCGACGGGGAGGATGTAAATGTGACCATGACGCAGAAATGGCCTGTGAAAGTAGCCATCAAAGGCTATAAGGAGAAACCTCGCCCTTCACGCATTATGGAGACAGGTGTGCGCGTAATCGACACTCTGAACCCTATCGCGGAAGGAGGTACAGGCTTCATCCCCGGTCCTTTCGGATGCGGAAAGACAGTGCTCCAGCACGCTATCGCCAAGCAGGGTGACGCAGAAGTAATCGTTATGGCAGCCTGCGGAGAACGTGCCAACGAGGTTGTGGAAATATTCACGGAATTCCCTGAGCTTATCGATCCTCATACCGGCCGCCATCTTATGGAAAGGACAACCATCATCTGCAACACTTCGAACATGCCTGTCGCGGCTCGTGAGGCTTCTGTCTACACCGCGATGACAATCTGCGAATATTACCGTGCGATGGGTCTGAAGGTGCTTCTTCTTGCAGACTCCACTTCACGCTGGGCCCAGGCCCTGAGGGAAATGAGTAACCGTATGGAGGAACTTCCAGGTGCCGACGCATTCCCTGTGGACCTGTCGTCAATCATCTCTAACTTCTATGCACGTGCAGGTATGGTAGTGCTGAACAACGGACAGACCGGTTCCGTCACATTCATCGGAACTGTCTCCCCTGCCGGAGGTAACCTCAAGGAGCCTGTTACAGAATCCACCAAAAAGGCGGCACGCTGTTTCTACGCGCTTGAGCAGAACCGTGCGGACAAGAAGAGATACCCTGCCGTAAACCCTATCGACTCATATTCAAAATATCTCGAATATCCGGAAATCCGTGAATATCTTTCAGAGAAAGTCACTCCAGGATGGGTAGAAATGGTGGAGAAGACCAAGAATATCATCCGAAAGGGACGCGACGCCAACGAGCAGATCAATATCCTCGGAGACGACGGGGTGCCTATGTCATATCACGAACTGTTCTGGAAGTCAGAACTTATCGACTTCGTGATACTCCAGCAGGATGCATTCGACGCAATCGACAGCATCACTCCTATGGAAAGACAGGAGTATATGCTCAAACTCGTGCTTGAAA
This sequence comes from Bacteroidales bacterium, assembly GCA_009774765.1. Classification (GTDB taxonomy): domain Bacteria; phylum Bacteroidota; class Bacteroidia; order Bacteroidales; family UBA932; genus Cryptobacteroides. The sequence goes on along the minus strand of VSOK01000015.1, from coordinate 12,929 downwards.
TATGCGATATGGAATTCTCGTTCGAGGATTTCGAGGAATGCCGCAACTTCTTCAAGGAAATAATAAACCTGCTCAGGCAGATGAACTACTCCGAGTTCAAGAGCGATAACTTCTACAACTATCAGGAAAAACTCACAAATCTTCTCAACAATGGCAAATAAGGCATTTCAAAGAATATATACACAATTGGAGGGCATTACAAAGGCCACTGTATCGCTGAAGGCGGCAGGGGTTTCAAATGATGAACTTGCCGTCGTAGACGGAAGGCTTGCCCAGGTAGTGAAGACAAAGGGTGATCTTGTTACACTACAGATATTTTCAGGAACCGAAGGCATACCTACGGATGCTAAAGTCACGTTTTTGGGAGCTCCTCCTGCCCTCAAGGTCAGCGAAGAGCTTGCAGGAAGGTTCTTCAACGCATACGGAGAGCCTATAGACGGAGGTCCTGCCATTGAAGGAGAGGAGAGGCAGATCGGCGGCCCTTCTGTAAACCCTTACAGGAGAAAGCAGCCTTCACAGCTCATCCCTACCGGTATTGCAGGTATCGACCTCAACAACACGCTCGTGTCCGGCCAGAAGATACCTTTCTTCGCCGACCCTGACCAGCCGTACAACAACGTGATGGCACAGGTGGCCCTCAGAGCGGATGTGGACAAGATTATCCTTGGAGGTATGGGACTTTCCAACGATGACTACCTGTATTTCCGTCACGAATTCGAGTCTGCCGGCGCGCTTGACAAGATCATAAGCTTCGTGAACACAACGGAACAGCCTCCTGTTGAGCGTCTGCTTATCCCGGATATGGCTCTTACCGCAGCTGAGTATTTCGCTGTCGACAAAAACGAAAAAGTGCTTGTGCTTCTGACGGATATGACCTTGTATGCGGATGCGCTGAGTATCGTCTCCAACCGTATGGACCAGATTCCTTCAAAAGATTCAATGCCTGGATCACTGTATTCCGACCTTGCAAAAATCTACGAGAAGGCGGTACAGCTTCCTGACGGAGGTTCAATCACAATCATAGCCGTAACTACACTGAATGACGGTGACATCACTCACGCTATTCCTGACAACACCGGATACATCACAGAAGGACAGCTTTTCCTGCGTGCGGATCCGGACTCAGGCAAAGTCATCATCGACCCGTTCCGCTCCCTGTCACGACTCAAACAGCTCGTGATCGGAAAGCAGACCCGTGAAGACCACGGCCAGGTGATGAATACTGCAGTGCGCCTGTATTCAGATGCACAGAATGCAAAGACCAAACTTGAAAACGGTTTTGACCTGAGCGACTATGACCTCAGATGCCTTGATTTTGCAAAAGAATATGCGACAAGACTGCTTGCAATAGATGTGAACATCAAGATTGATGAGATGCTCAACACAGGCTGGGAACTTTTCGGCAAATATTTTACGAAAGCCGAGACCGGTATAAAACAGAATCTTATCGAGAAATACTGGTCTGAAAACTAACAAGATATGGCAATTAAATTTCAATACAATAAAACATCTCTGAACAATCTTGGCAAGCAGCTCAAGATGCGTCAGGGCGCACTGCCGACCTTGAAGAACAAGGAATCGGCTCTGCGTCTCGAGGTACGCAAGGCCAAAGATTACTCAGAGAAGCTTATTGAGGATCTTGATGCCGCCCTGAAACGCTACGATTATCTTGCCGCCCTGTGGAATGAATTTGAGCCCGGGCTGATTTCAATAACGGATGTGGATCTTGCCACCGTGAAAGTTGCAGGCGTGAGGACTCCGGAACTTCGTGAAATCCATTATGAGATACACGAATTCAATGCTTTCGCCAAACCGGCGTGGTATGCCGACGGAGTTGCCATACTGAAGGAGCTTTCACGGCTCGGAATAGAATCCGAAGTCTATATGGAAAAAAGCAGGATACTTGATTTCCAGAGGAAGAAGACTACCCAGAAAGTGAACCTTTATGAGAAAGTGCAGATTCCAGGCTATCAGGAAGCAATAAGAAAGATCAAACGATATATGGAGGACGAGGAGAACTTGAGCAAGGCCGCCTCCAAAATCGTCAAGAGCAGACACCAGCAAGAAGAGGAGGAACAGGACAATGATCAGTAAAATGACTAAATATTCATTCATCCTCCTGAGCGGTCAGACAGATGATTTTCTGTCTAAGATTCAGGAACTTGGAGTGATGGATATAACACGTTCACGCAAGCCTGTGGACGAGAATTCCGCACGTACCCTTGACTGGATTGCAGAGAGCAGGCGCACTGTAGAAATTCTTGAGAAGCTGGATTATTCCAATGACCCGAACCTGGCGGATATACACAAAGCGTACAAAAACGCCATTGTTCCGGAGGATGCCGTCAGCTTCGTAAAGGAGCAGACTGATGCTCTCGAGACATTGAGAGGGAGCATTACAGCCGCTGAGAACGAACTTAGACTGCGTGCCCCTTGGGGTAATTTCGACAGTTCACATCTCAAAAAGCTCGCTTTGTCCGGATATGAGCTGCACTATTATTCTGTGCCGCAGAAGAAATTCGATGAAAGCTGGGAGGCACAATATCCTTTGCAGGTCATAAGTTCAGACGGAAAAAACGTATGGTTTGTCGTCGTGTCTTCAAAGGATGAGGATTTCGTATTCCCTATAGCGGAGATTCCTGCGCCAGGCGGTTCTATCGATGAAGCACAGGAATATATCGACGGGCTATATTACCAGATGAGCGGGATCAAAGGACGGCTGCTGCGTGCAAAGGATGCAATCCCTGCACTCAACGAAGAATACGGCCGCAGAATGTCCGAACTGGATCTCTACCTTGCTTCAGCCGCCTCACAGAAAGCTGCGGAAGATATGGTTACCCTGCTTGTAGGATTCGCCCCGTCATCAGAAGACGGAAGGCTTTCAGAGGAACTTGACAAGATGGATGTGCTGTATATCGCAGAAGCGGCTACAGAACACGACAATCCTCCGATAAAGCTCAGGAACAACAGGTTCGTAAAAATGTTCGAGCCTCTGACAGGAATGTACGGAATGCCGGTATACAGTGAATTCGACCCGACTCCAGTACTCGCTCCGTTCTTTATGCTGTTTTTTGCGATGTGTATGGGAGATGCAGGCTACGGCATTATCCTTATGCTGTTCGGTCTGGCCGTACACAAGAAATGGATCAACATCGGTATGTTCAAAGGGCTCGGTCCTCTGATTTCCACACTCGGTGCAGCGACTTTCGCAGTCGGCATCATCCTTGGTACGGCATTCGGAGTCAACCTCTATGAAGCATCCTGGGTACCGCAAGGTCTCAAGAACATTATGCTGGTGGGCGAATTGGGAGGATATCCTACCCAGATGGTACTTGCCGTAGGTATCGGAGTCTTCCATATCTGCCTTGCAATGACGATAAAGGCAATCGGATATACCAGACGCTTCGGATTCAAAGCAAATATAAGCACCTGGGGATGGCTGCTGCTGATTGTCGGCGGAATTATAATCGCCGCACTTTCATTCATCGGCATTATGTCCTCTGAAATCACAAAATGGGCAGTAATAGCCATAGGAGTCATCTCAGCTCTCGGAATATATGTGTTCAACACTCCGGGAAGAAACCCTCTTGTCAATATCGGCAGCGGTCTATGGGATACCTACAATATGGCTACAGGCCTTCTTGGAGACGTGCTCAGCTACATCAGGCTATACGCTCTCGGACTTGCCGGAGGTATGCTCGGCGCAGCATTCAACAACCTTGGCAATATGGTGCTCGGTGATGGAGGATTCGGATGGATACCTTTTGTAATCATCGTGATTCTCGGTCATACGATCAATGTGGCTATGTCCTGCCTCGGTGCATTCGTACACCCTCTGCGTCTTACATTCGTTGAATATTTCAAGAATTCAGGATATGAGGGCAAAGGAACAAAATACAATCCATTGACTTTGACCAAAACAGAATAATAATTAACAAACAAATAAAAAACAAAAATCATTATGAACGAAATTCTTGGTTATCTCGGTTTCGGCCTTATGCTTGGCCTTGCCGGTATCGGTTCTGCAATCGGAACAACAACAGCAGGTAATGCGGCTGAAGGCGCACTCAAAAAGAATCCTGAGAAGTCTTCAAGCTATATGATTCTCTCTGCACTTCCTGCGACACAGGGTCTTTACGGTTTCGTGGCTTTCCTTATGTGGATGGGCAAAGACTTTGCTGCAAACGGTCCTCTCCTTTTCGGAGTAGGTGTTTCTGTAGGTCTGATATGCCTTTTCTCAGCAATACGTCAGGGCCAGGTCTGCGCAAACGGTATAGTCGGCATCTCACAGGGACACGACGTGCAGACCAACACTATGATTTATGCGGCTCTTCCGGAATTCTATGCAATCCTTGCACTCGTTGCAGCATTGATGATCTGATAAGAAGACAATCATAAGGCAATATTGCCAAAATTCAGAACCGGCAGCCCTCTTTTCCAGGGCTGCCGGTTTATTTTATCCCATAAATTACAAAGGTTTCACCAGATATTTTGGCTGTTATATAGTTATATCATATCGCACAAATCATAAAGTGCCCTGCAGCAACTATATCAGAAATATGTCTTCAGCGCATCAATATAACTGGAGAATGCTGATCTGCCCTTATCGGTAATACGGCAGACAGTCCTCGGTTTCTTACCTGAAAACCCCTTCTCAACATCGACATATCCTGCCACGGACAATTTTTCAAGCTGCACACTAAGATTCCCGGCCGTAGCTCCGGTCTGCTCTTTTATATATACAAAATCTGCTTCTTCACAGGAAACCAGCAGCGACATCACGGCCAATCTCAATTCAGAATGGAGCAGCGGATCTAACTTCTTAAACATATATGTCTATATTGAAAGTTAAGAATCAATCCTGTCAGCACAAGAAAGACAGACATCCCTGTCATAACCAAAGTAACATTTTCAGAAGACGGTATCAGACTGCACGCTACTGCTCCTCCGATTCCAGCAACAAATCCCAATACCGACAGGACGTACAATTTTGTAAGAGTCCCTGTCAAGGATATGCACAAGCCGAGCATCAGGGCAATTCCGGCAGTAATCGGAAGAGGAGCCACAAACATAGCAACCAAGGAATATGATACGGAAAAAATACCGAACGAAAGCCAGATATAAGCAATCGCCTCCCCCAAAAAAGTTTTAATCTGCGGACTGTCCCTTTTTGCAAGCAACGGTCCTGATGCAAATCCGGCAACAGCCATCACAAACCACAGCCAATTCCACGCGGCACTGCCTGTACTTTGCCAAAGAAACCATACGGCCAGGGATGTCACGAAGACAAGAGATCCCCACATTATAAGAGGATTACCAATTTTTTTCATAAAATCACGCCTGCTCTTCTCTATCATATCATTCATTATCTGCAGACTTTTTTCTGGAGTCATTTCATTTGTTTCCATTACAATAATTTTTTACCGGCAGGACACCGGCACAATTAAACTTTGTTTTATATATCCCTCCCCGGACGCTTTCCGGAATCACGTACAGAGAAAGATTGCCCCGCGAAGACAACACAAATATAAACAAGTTTATTTTATAAACCAAAAGATATCAGAAAACAGTCAAATATTTCCGGAGGAACGGTATTCCCCAAGTGTGAGCTTAAGAAAATGCGAAGTCCTGGCATCTCCCAGCAATGTAATGCAATTATGCTCGGTGTGGTGATATTTGAAACCGCATTTCTCGGCCACACGACGCGACTTGTGATTTCCGTCATAATGTCCTATCCAGACAGCATTCAGTCCAAGTTCGTCAAAACAACGCCGCAAAAGCACATTGACAGCCTCCGGGATAAGCCCATGCCCCCAATAAGGGACTCCGACCCAATATCCGATCTCTGCCTCATTCTCTTCCATCTTTTCCGAATGCATACTTCCGGAAAACATTATACCGCAGCTTCCGACAGGTTCTCCTGTCTCTTTCAGCACAACTGCATACGTTTCCGGAGCAGAAAACACGGTACGGATTATTTCAAGGCTGTCATCCACAGATGTATGCGGAGGCCATCCTGCGGCCGGTCCGATAGCCGGATCCTTTGCATATTCAAACAAAGTCTCTGCATCACTGTCGCGCCACGGACGCAGAATCAATCTTGATGTTTCCAATTCCATAAAATGAAGTTATAAAAAATGAAATCCCGTACTCTCCATATCATCTTCGGCTCACTTTTCGGGACGGCTTATCTGATCAGCCGATACATCGTTGCAATGTCCTCTGATGCCATCTTGAATTTTGATTTCTCAATCAGTATGTTTTGCCCCGTCATTATATAGGACGGAAGGATGCGGATACCGTTATAGAAGATTTCAGTATTTCGCAATTTGTAGGTGGAAATGCCAGGAACAGTATTTTTCCCTGTCGCCTTCCTGCTGATCAGATTAAAGGCTTTCTTTGCCACATCTCCCATAAGCATAACAACCTTGACATTTGGGAATAAAGCAAGTTCCCTTTCCAGATATGGCAGACTTTCCTCTATGCTCTCCTTTGAAACAGCATATTCGGTTTTAGGTATCTTGACGGCATTGGTAATGTAAATCCCATTGTTCAGGATGTCCAGCACAGAATCCACCTCTATTCCTGCTTTTCGGAACAACGGAATTGTCGTCGACATATATGCAGAATCGGGCTTTCCATAGAAATCATCTTCCGGACATAACGGGACAATCTCATTTATCATAATTGCCCTTATCGTTTCCGGTGCAATCTCCACGTCGTTAAAACGCAGATTTGTTTCACTTTGAGAGATCAGCTGTAATTCTTGTTGGATGTTCATAATCCTGTTCCTTAATGTTAGATGAACAAATTCGCCATTTATCCATTGAAATGCATAGGTACACAAATATACTGAAAGTAGAGAGCAGAGACCAAATTTATTTGGGCTATGCCGAGACCAGGACGTATATTATGGACACGAAGTGAACAAATATACTGAAAGTAGAGACATATCAACTTAAGGTGGGCGACGCATATAAAACACGAGCAGAATCATGTTTTATAAACACTTACAAATCAACAGTTTGCACAAACAAGCCCTGCTTTGCCTTTGCCAAAACGAGGGAGCAAAGCAGGGACTCATTCGCTATCTCATTGTAACACAGTAAATTAAAAATCGCCACCCTGCGCGTATTTTGTGTCTCGTCCCCCAAAAGTTTACCATAAAAAACTATTTATGGACTTATACAAACTGATCCGTCTTCTTGACCGCACAGTTGCCTGGAGCAAACAGTCTTGCCTTTCGGCATAGGCGTCCGGAAAAAAGGGAGATGCAGTTTGACCGGACTGTATAGGTACCTTTACAAACTCAAGATTCTGACAGGTGGGTCTCTGCAACACCCTGGATATCAACACAATATAAAACAGTATACCTTATATGAGCCATACCGCTTTGCAATCCATTGTATCTCAATCGATTGCAGGGACCCACCCGACTCACTTTCAGGCGCAAACCACAAAGAATAATATCCACACAGGGTTTTGGCAGATGAGCAAAAATCTAAAATAAATGCTGCAAAACTAAAACAATTCTATCACCCGAATATTTTGACCAAAGGATATAATATTCCTAATTTTGACAACATTATCTTAATTTTGAGGAAAAATGAGAGTATATAAACGCATCAACTATATTTTCGAGGTTGAGTTGCCGGACTGTAAACGGTATTTCCAATATCTCCTATCAGATTCCACCTGGTTGGGAGGAAATGTCATTGCAATATTTGAAAATAAGTATGACAAATCCGAGTCTCCAGACAAAAATGAAATAGTCAAAGGTCCGGTTGAATATTATTGTCATACTAATATCAATTTTGGTGTGGAACTCGGTCTATGGAAGAAATATGGTAATGCTCCGGCATGCTCGGACTTATCTGATATTTATTTCAGAAACTATATTGATGAAGAATGGATTGGCTTAAAATGTTGGCGAGTTTGGAGAGTAAATGAGGAATTTATATCTTTTGATGAACTTCCTGTTCGTTTTAAAGATTCATATTCGACATACCTTTTCTCCCCAAAGAATGTCTACCATAAAATTAAGTATGGTAGATTTTTAGGTCAAGATGTTTTAAGCTCGTTTACAAAAACACTGTTATGAATCGCTTTCATATTTGCTATCTTTGACTCACCAGCGATGCAAAGCAGAAACAAAAGCCTCTCGTTTATTCCCCTTAAAACAACTTCTTTATATCAATTGAGAAAAACTCCTCTGCCCCGATACCGCCGTCACCTATAATGAATGAGGATTGCGGCTTGAAAAGTTCTCTGAACTTTTCAAGTCCCTCCGTCCGTTTTTCGGCATTGCTCTTGACCTCGATGGCTACTACCGAACCCTTCTTGCGGAGAATGAAATCCACTTCGTCATTGCGTTCACGCCAATAGAATACCTCGAAACGATGCACGAACGCTTGACTTACCAGATAAGCACCGATTCCCGATTCAAAGATATGTCCCCACACCTTACGGTCTGTAATGGCTTGATCGAACGTGAGCGGACTGTACACCATTTTCAAGGCGTTGTTGTAAACCTGCAATTTAGGGATGCTCGCTTTACGCCGCGCCGTGTCTATGCTGAACTTCTGAAGCCCGCATAGCAGGCCGCTTTCATCCAGCAGATGGATGTATCCGGCCAAAGTCGACGTATTGCCTGCGTCCTGCAATGAACCGAGCATCTTGTTCAGGGAAAGCAGGCTTCCCGAGTAGGCCGCACCCAGTTCAAATGTCTGACGTAGCAACGCCGGTTTGCTGATGGGTGTGTCCATTAGTATATCCTTGTTGATGGTAGCCTCGATAATTGACGACTGGATATACTGCTGGAAACGGTCGGTATCATCAATCAGAGAGGCTGCGCCAGGATAACCACCATAGAACAGGTATTGGTCAAGCGAGAATCCGAAACATTCTTTCATTTCCCTGTAGCTCCAATGGCTCATACGTATTTCCTCAAACCGCCCTGCAAGCGATTCTGACAAACCCTTTTCCAACAAGACGCGGCTGCTTCCTAAAAGCAGCACTTTGATATCGCGATCGTGAAACGTGTCGTCGTCCCACTCTTTTTTTACCACTTCGCTCCAGTTGGATATTTTCTGTATCTCATCAACGACAAGAATGACGCTGTCCCATCCTTTGTTCTCTTTCAGGCTGCGGACTGCCGCCCAGCAATTTGAGATCCATGCACTGTTCGTTGCCGGAACATTGTCGGCTGAATAGAATTGGTACGGAGCGTCCAAATCTTTCAGCACTTGCTTCACAACGGTGGATTTACCGATCTGACGTGCCCCCATTACTACCTGAATGAACCTTCTTTGCTCTTTCAGTCTATCTGTAATCGTCTGATATTCCGTTCTTTTATACATACTATTACATTTTACGCAGTGCATTACTATTTTTTACGCATTGCAAATATAATAAATATATTCTCTCTGATTGTGAATTACTTTCAAACTTTTTATCTTTGAACTACTGACAACGGTAGAGCTGCAGGTCAGAGAAGAACTCTCATGAGATATATGCTTCTACAGCGTCACGGATTCTGATAAAATCCTTGAGTGCCTGAAAACAAAATAGCTTCTGAAAATCCCCCTTCCGGAACTACAATCAGGTTCAGAATCAACAGAAGCTACATAGCTTAATTCTATTTTCTTATGGTGCAAATATAGCAGTATTTCTCTTTTCAGCAAGCGAAACCGGAAGCTCCATTTCTGGTCTCCCCAGCATCGCAAATGTACGCAAGTTTTCTGGTTGTAAATCGCTACCAAACTTCATATCTTTGAAACACGGATAACAGTCGGAAGCTATTTATAAGCGATGCAAGACTGTTGTGAATTGCTTTCAAACTTTCTATCTTTGACACACTGACAACAATTGAAATGACAAAAAAGAAAGATTGATTTTCCAAATTTTCAAACGATTGGAGCTCATAGAAAACGAAGAAAATCAATCAATCATCAGCCAAACAAGAGGGCTGCTTTACGATCTCTTAGATGTTTAACAAAAGCCCCCGTAAAAGGACGTGGGCAAATTTACATAAGGTTATGGAAAAAGCAAAGAAAAGTATCCTTGATATGACAAAGGAGGAAATACGGGCCAATGTAGTTGCCTATAAAATGGGTGCTGTTGATAATATGGTGCTGGAACTTCATTCTGACGGTATAGTGGACTTCAGCAAATTCTGCGAGAAGTATCTTCAGAGGACAAAGGACTGGACTGCTGGCAAGCTTGAAGCCTGTACCTATCTAAAAAAAGACGATGCTTTCACTCCGGAGGAGTACACAGCGATATCTGCCGGTCTTCGCGATTTGGCTGCGAGGCTTGCAGCTTATGCCAATGAGATAGATTCGGCAAAGGATGAGTAGAGGAAATAATATGTCTATGAAAAGAGGCAGTCAACGAGATTGCCTCTTTCTATTTTTGTCGGATTATAGTCTTAACTCACTGATAATCAAACCACTAAACAACGAGCATTTAATAGTACTATTATTAGCCTATTTTATTGTATTTCTGTAAATTGCATCTTTGACATAAAATCTGAAGATTATCTATATTGGAAGCCCCTCCCTATGAATAATATGATCAATATGGAGGTTCTCTGCAATTTCTTTCTTTTCTCGTTCTTCCTTACTCTTTTTCAATTGTAAATGAGGACCATCTCGCTCATATTCTTCTTGTTGTCGTTTGTCTGCTTTTTATCAATGTCCTACCTGCAAGTGTTCAAGCTCATAATGACATCACCTTGTTTATAAGACCGGTTGTGAATGGCTTTCAAACTTTCTATCTTTGAACCACTGATAACAGTTAATTTATTTTTGATTTGCAATGCTTTTCAAAAAAAATATTGTCAAAGGTAAGAGTCAGCCCCTTGGTCACTCTCCATTGTGACCGATGTTGAAAAATAAGATATGGAAACTATAACTCATCTGCTGCCTTCCTCAGCCTGTCAGCCAAATCGCAGAGCGCACCTTTTAATGTTTGAAGCTCTTCCTGTGTGAAATCTGTCGGTTTACCGTTACCATCCCTGCCATCAAACTTATGATAAATCCAAGATGGGGATTTCGCAAAATACTTGCGTGAAAGTCTGCCTATATTGATGTCAAGAAGCAGCTCCATATTCTTCTGTTTTATATCTGTGCCTTTCATAATATATTGGTTTTAAAATCTTGCGAGCCCCGTGTCATTCCTCATACATCAATTTCGTAAGATAGCAGTTTATCAGCCACTATTACTCAGATTTTTTCTCCATCCTCCCTTTTTAAGCTCGGAAATTTCAGATTGCTTCAATCAAATCTTTCTATTTTTCGTTCAAGCGTTTCATATCTTATTTTTTCAACACAACAAAGATAGTACGTTTTTCCGTACTGCACGAGTTTCCAAGCATTTTTTTGAAATGTTTTGAAAGAGTTTACCAAATCAAATATTGTTCTTATCTTTGTAATGCAATCAATGAGGCTGCGAAAGAGAAATACGAACCGCTTGAAAGGAAGTAGGAAATAACACCCTAACACTTGAAAAGATGAGCGTCAAAATCACTTTGAAAGTTTGGGAAGTAAGGATTTCGTTTGAAATCGCAATCTGACCAGGGGGGGCAAAAGCCCCCGTTAGGGTGTTTTGGAAAACAAAATTACACAAAAATAATGGTTATGAAAGAATTTACCGAAAAGTATGATACCAACATTTTGAAAGGCGTTGAGTATTCTTACAAGGCTGAGGATAGGAAAGCTGCTTTGGAGTTTGCAACCTTTCCAAATATTGAAATATATGAAGATACAGGTGGCAATAAATCCTGTGACGGTGAAAAATTCTTTGAAAATGGAAAAAGGCTTGACAATGAGTAGGGGCGGTTCAAGAGCAGGGGCAGGTCGCAAGGCAAAGGACGGTGTTGCCAAAGTGCAGCTTAGCTGCAAAGTCTCACCTGAAGTTCTCGCGTTGCTCCGTGATATGGCGACAGCATCCGGATGTTCGCTTGGGAAAGTCATTGAAAACATTGTCAAACCTTTGCAGGAGGAGTAAACAGATGGACGATAAAAAAACTTGGGGAGGTGCCCGTGCTGGTTCTGGAAGAAAGCCAAAGGAGCACGTGGTAATTAACATTAGGGTTTCCCCTAAGACTGCGGAATGGATAAGAGAATATGCCCAGGAAATGGGAATATCTCAGGGGGCTGTTGTTGACGAGCTTGTTGAGAAGAAGAAAAGCGGAATGTAAACGTTGTTTTACAAATGTTTTACAGGTGGTCTGATTATATGCATTACAGATACCTGTAATGGTGTTTTTATGCGAAACAACTAATCCTTATTGCGAATTGCTTTCAAACTTTTTATCTTTGAACCACTGATAACAGTCGACTTTTTTTTTATTCTCCAAACTTTTTAGTTGTGAATTGCTTTCAAACTTTTTATCTTTGAACCACTGATAACAGTTGAGAAGATTTGAAAGACTGATTTAACTTTGTTGTGAATTGCTTTCAAACTTTCTATCTTTGAACTACTGACAACAGTCTCCTGAACCGTATGGCGTCACCGGTGAGGGTTGTGAATTGCTTTCAAACTTTCTATCTTTGAACTACTGACAACAGTTGCGGCATTGCAGCTCCAGCAGCAGATTGCGTTGTGAATTGCTTTCAAACTTTCTATCTTTGAACTACTGACAACAGTAAGAGTTTTGCTCTATGTCATCTTTGATGAGTTGTGAATTGCTTTCAAACTTTCTATCTTTGAACTACTGACAACAGTTTGGTAATTTGGATTCATAAAGTAAAAATTGTTGTGAATTGCTTTCAAACTTTCTATCTTTGAACTACTGACAACAGTTGAGACTTTATTATATATATCTTGCTGTCCGTTGTGAATTGCTTTCAAACTTTCTATCTTTGAACTACTGACAACAGTCAAGAGAGCTGATAAGAGGGGGCTAAGTAAGTTGTGAATTGCTT
>VSOK01000014.1:3981-50639 GCA_009774765.1 Bacteroidales bacterium | reverse complement strand
TCTTCGACCTCGACGACATAAAGAAACGCGCGAGCAAGTCCGGCTGGAACGACGAGACCCAGTCCGTATTCGGAAGCGTGGAGTTCGGCTGGAACAAGACCCTGTTCCTGACAGTGACGGGCCGTAACGACTGGGCTTCACAGCTCGCCGGATCTCCTCAGAAAAGCTTCTTCTACCCTTCTGCCGGTCTCTCCTGGGTACCTACAGGACTTTGGGAAATGGGTGCGCTAAGCTATCTGAAAGTAAGAGCATCCGTCGCATCGGTCGGAATGCCTTTCCCGAGATTCCTCACCATACCCACATACGAGTACGACGCGACCAACAAGATCTGGAAAGACAAGACCCACTACCCTATAGGCGACCTGAAACCGGAACGTACGCTCACCTACGAGGTGGGTCTTGAGGCGAGTCTGTGGCAGGACCTCAGCGTAAACCTCTCGTGGTATATGGCTGACACCTACAACCAGACATTCGACCCTCAGCTTCCGCCGTCATCCGGCTACACCACCATCTACCTTCAGACCGGCAACGTGCGCAACACCGGAGTTGAAGCCTCGGTAGGCTACAACCACACCTGGCAGGGATTCACATGGGACAGCAACTTCACTTTCAGCTGGAACAGGAACGAGATAATGGAACTCGCCGGCAATGCCAAGAACCCGATCACAGGAGAGGACCTCAACCTTGAAAAACTGCCAATCAAAGGCCTCGGAAAAGCAAAATATATCCTGAAGAAAGGAGGAACTCTCGGAGATCTGTATACCACCTCAAACATCAAATACAATGAAAAGGGATATATAGACATCGACGATGCGGGACAGATCACAATGGTGGACGACGGCAGGGAAATCCTCCTTGGAAGCGTCTTCCCTAAATACAACCTCGCCTGGCGCAACGATTTGAGCTACAAGGGAGTTCACCTCGGATTCCTGTTCAGCGGCCGCATCGGTGGAGTATGCTACTCAGCCACACAGGCCAACCTCGACCTCTACGGAGTGTCCAAGGCCTCGGCGGACGCAAGAGACGCCGGAGGTGTAATGGTCAACAGACGTATAAGAGTAGACGCGCAGAAATGGTATCAGGCCATCGGTTCCCAGAGCGGACTGCCGCAATACTATACCTACGATGCGACAAACTTCCGCCTGCAGGAACTCTCCATAGGTTACACTCTGCCACGCAAATGGTTCAAGGACAAATGCTCCCTCACCATCTCCGCAGTCGGCCACAACCTCTGGATGATATACTGCAAGGCACCGTTCGACCCGGAGGCCGTAGCCTCCACGGGCAACAACTACCAGGGTATCGACTACTTTATGATGCCTTCGCTCCGCAGTATGGGCTTCAACATCAAACTTGACTTCTAACACAGCATATCCATGAAACAGAAGAATACAATATTTTCAGCCCTGCTCATCGCGGCATTGCTGTCGACGCTGACATCCTGCCTCGGACGGTTCGAGACACTGAATACCAACCCGAACCAGGTAAAGGGTGACCAGATGGACGTCAACAACTACCGTACAGGAACCAAGATAGTTTCACTACAAAGCCTCGTCGTACCTATGCAGGAGCACCAGTACCAGTTCATAGAAAGCCTTGTAGGCTGTCCGTTCGCCGGATATATGGGCTCTACAGTGGACACCTGGCTTACCCGCTGGGAAACATACAACCCAAGCGACGACTGGCGTGCAAAGCCGTTCAAGGATGTCATCACTGAACTCTACACACCGTACAGAGGAATCCTTTCCGGAACTGACGACGAGGTGGCGATAGCTTTCGCCAACCTGTTCAGAGTGGCTGTAATGCACCGTATGACAGACTCCTACGGCCCCATACCATACAGCAACGTGCTCACTACTGAAAAGGTCAAAGTCAAATATGATTCCCAGGAAGAAGTATATACAACGATGTTCGAAGAGCTGGATCTCGCAATAGCCACTCTGGAGAACAACCGCAACCTTTCCGCCTCGGCGTGGAACAAATACGACAGAGTCTACTACGGTGACATCTCCAAATGGATAAAGTACGCCAACTCCCTGAAACTCAGAATGGCTATGCGTATCAGCTATGTCAGGCCGGAACTTGCCGCACAAAAGGCCTCTGAGGCGATTGCGGGAGGACTTATCCTGACCAATGCCGACAATGCATACATACATCCCGTGGACAACAAATTGGCTCTCATCTACAATGACTGGAGTGACCACCGGGCCGGAGCCGACATCCTCAGTTATATGTCAGGCTACAACGACCCTCGCCTCGAGAAGATGTTCACCAAGAACAACCCGGGCTCCGAAGACGAGGCAAGCCGCAAATATGTCGGCCTGCGTATCGGCTCGGCCATCTCGAGCAAGGCTGACTTCATAGAGAACTATTCCAACATGTCAGTGACTCCAAGCGACCCGGTACTATGGATGAACGCCGCCGAGGTTAACTTCCTCCTCTCGGAATATGAACTGCGCCTGAACAACGACAAGGCAAAGGCCAAGGAGCATTACGAGGCCGGAGTCACCCTCTCGTTCGAGGAACGCGGAGCGGCGGGAGCCAAGGAGTATCTGCTGGACACCGAGCACACTCCGGAACTGTATATCGACCCTCTCGGGAAATACAGCGGGGAAAGGAAGATGAGCGAATGCAAGATTGCCTGGGACGTGACAGGGGACGAGGAGACCAACCTCGAGCAGATCATCACCCAGAAATGGATAGCCATCTTCCCTCTCGGCAACGAAGCCTGGGCCGAATACCGCAGGACGGGCTACCCGAGACTGCTCCCTGCTCCTCAGAACCTTGGTCCAGACCCTATAGATGCCAACCGTCACGCAAGAAGACTCATATATCCTATAGAGGAATACAACGAGAACCTTGAAAACCTCAACGAGGCGATATCCATACTCAACGGAGAGTCGGCGGAAGCCAAAGGCGACCAGATGGGAACCCGGGTATGGTGGGATGTAAAGGCATATCGATAAACACGATTTCAAACACAAGATGAAAATGAACATAATAAAAGCAATAGCATCGGTCGTCCTCGGCATCACCGTCGCAGGATGTGCAAAATGGAACTCTACGGAATCCCTCCCGCTCGACACATCCCATCCGTGGGACAGGGAGCCGGAACTATGGGAGGATTACAAATCCGCCATCAGGGACTACAAGGCCAGGAAACACAGTCTCGTATATGTCCGTTTTGAAAACTCTCCGGAAAACCCGGTCAGCGAAAAGGGATATATGCGCTGTCTTCCGGATTCCCTCGACATCGTGTCCCTCACCAATGCGGACAACTTCTCGAAGTTCGATGCGGAGGATATGGAATGGATGAGAAGCATCGGGACAAAAGTCCTCTACAATGTGGACTATGCAGGCAGAAAAGATATATTGGGCGATGAAGCCGCACTCTATTCCTATCTTGATATGGTGATAGCATCGGTAAAGAAGAACGGACTTGACGGGTACTCGTTCACGGGAACCCCGAAAGCTGGTGACGCCTCCGTAGCGGCGGCTTCCGCAAAGATCGTCGGGACGCTTTCCTCAGCCAGGACGGCTGGACAGCTCCTCGTGTTCGAAGGCGACCCGGCTTTCATAGCCGACGAAGATATGGACAAGATAGACCTGTTCGTGCTCGAAACGGAACTCGACGAAAACTCCTATCAGGTGCGCGGCACCATCGAAGACGCCTCCGAACGCGGGATATCCAAGGACAGGATGCTGCTTGCGGTCTCTTTTGAAGGAGTTTACTACAACGAATCCAACGCCGAAGTGCCCGTGATAGAAGCTATGGCGGACAACACCGTATCCTACGGCCCGATGGCAGGACTCGCCCTCTATGACATAGAGAAGGACTACTATCACTACGAAGGCAACTGGCTCACTCTACGCTCGACGATAGAAAGGCTCAACCCGGGCAAATGACATTAAAAGTGTTAACGACTATGAAAATGAACAATCACATATACAAGCCGGCAATGCCGCATCTGATGCGAAATCTATGTATTGCCGCGGCTCTTTGCACCGCAGTAGCCTGCACCCGCTTCGACGCGGTGGACAAGGTCTTCGACAACTCCATCTACCTTGACGTCAGCGCGACCGACCAGACCCAGCTCGCGACATTGGGCAACAAGGTCGGGACAGCGTCCAAGGAACTTTCAGTCACATTGGCATATCCGGAGGACAAGGACATCACGGCCACAGTGTCGGTCAACGAGTCCCTGGTATCCGACTACAACCACAAGCACGGCACCGCCTACACGATGCTCCCGTCCCAATACCTTGACTTCAGCGAAGAGACGGTGACCATCGAGGCAGGCAAGGTCAAATCCGAAAAGGTGGTCATCTCCTTCAAGGGACTGATGGGAGAAGGCGAAGACCAGACAGGAGCGATGGAGATAGACAAGACCTACCTCCTTCCGGTACAGCTCACCTCAGGAGACATCATGACCATGAAAAGCTCCGCAGTCGCCTACTACCTGGTGAAACGCTCATCGGCCATCACGATAGCCGTCCAGCTCACAAACGACTTCATCTGCTTCCCTCGCCTTGACGACCCGGACGAGACCGAGCTCAAAGCCTTGTACAACGACCTCACGGCAGTCACATACGAGACCTTGTTCTATATTGACAAGTTCGACACACAAAATGTGGACATTTCAACTATCATGGGAGTAGAGCAGTACCTGCTTCTCCGTATCGGCGATGCCAAATTCGAAAGGCAGCAGCTTCAGTTCGACGGCAGCGGAAACGGCACCCAGTTCGGCAAGGTCCCTTCCAAGGCAGATGCCTCCAAGAAACTTTCTTCCGGACAATGGTATCATGTCGCCGCCACCTACGACCAGGCCACACGCATCGCACGCATCTACCTTAACGGCAAGATAATAGACGAGGCGAAGGATGTTGGCGTTACCGGATCGAGCGAAGAAAACCGCATCCGACTTGCTCCACGCAACACAGTGGGCGGTGTCGTCGGTGACGGCTATTGCTTCCTCATCGGCAACTCCTACAACACCGGACGCCCTATCCAGGGAAAAATCGCCGAAGCGAGGGTTTGGAGAACTGCCCGCACCCAGCAGGAAATCTGGGACAATATGTACCGCATAGAATCTCCGGAATCGTACGAAGACCTCATCGGCTACTGGAAATGCAACGACGGCTCAGGCGACACCGTGACAGACTACTCCCGCTACGGAAACCATGGTAAATTCGGAGCCAATGAACAGTTCCAGATCACCACGGGCGTGGCTATAGCCAAGAAAGAGCCTGAATGGGCGACAAATGTGGAGATACCTGAAATCAACAAGTAAAAATCAACAAAGAGTAACACACATGACCATGTACAGGACAAATAAATTCACGCAATCTCACAGCAAGGCCACAAGGCCGAATGGCATAGGATGCTGTCTTCTGGCCGCCGCCATCTGCGTCGGCTGCATAGACAACACCATCTACGACCAGGCCGGCAAACACCCTGACAGGGAGGCAATAAGTGCATCCACCGTCAGCCTCCGCGCCGGACAGTCACCGGACAATGTGGTAAGGCTCACCTTCACCGAGGGGTCAGGTTCCGCGACCAAGGACATCTTCGTCCGCTCTTCCGTACCGCTCGAAGAAAAATGCACCTTCGAGCTCGTCACCGGCACCGAAGATGACGTCAAGGCCTACTCCGAAAAGACAGGGACTGACTATGAGCTGCTCCCCACAGCGTTCTACAAGTTCGGAAACGGAAAATACATAGATATGACCGCCGGAGAGACCGAAAGTGCGTACCACGGACTGACCGTCTACGCGAGGAACCTTCTCGGCAATGTGCTCGAGCCGGGACGATACCTGCTTCCGGTCATAGGCAGCTCTTCGGGGCATGACCTGTCCGAGGACACGGTCTTCATCGACATCATGGTCCGCGCCTCCTACACCGACCCGGACGGCTATCCGCTCTGTACGGACAAGAACCTCTTTACCGTGTTCTACCTGAACACCTCCGCATTTGACCCGAGGCTTGCCAATGATATGGTTCTGATAAGTGACAATAGTAACCCTGAAGCTCCGCAATACGGGATGGGCAACATCGTGAACCTGCGTTCCTCTTCAGTGGACTACGACCCGGCCACAGGCAAGGTGTCGGTCATTCCGAGCAACGACCTGCGCTTCGTGCTCGACCACTATACAGAGCGCGTACTTCCGGTGCAGGAAAGCGGCAGGAAAGTCTGCCTCTGCATAGAGGGCGGCGGCAAGGGCATAGGATTCTGCAATTTCACGGACGCCCAGATCGCCGACTTCACAGCATCCGTCAAAAGGATGGTGGACACCTACGGACTTGACGGGATCAACCTCTGGGATCGCAACTCCGGCTATGACAAGGCCAAGGAGAACGGCTTCTCTGAAATGAACACCACCTCCTACCCGAAACTCATCAGGGCCATACGCGAAGCGTTGGGGAACGGCAGGCTGCTGACCGTCACCGACCATGAAGAACCTACTGCATATTTCCACGACACGGATGCCACTGAAGGCATCGAGGTCGGAAAATATATAGACTACACCTGGCAAGGCTACTATGACAACCGGGAGCCGTTCCAGGTCATCGACCCCTGGAACCAGGGACTTGAGACCGTCTCGTCGCTGCATCCCCGCCGGCCGTTCGCAGGACTGGACAGAAGCCGCTACGGATGTATCCATGGGACTCCAAGGAAATATGACAGTAGTCTTGACAATGCACAGAAATGGTCTAAAGACGGCTATTACAATGGGATGATAGTCTTCTATGACCTCAGGTCAAATATTCAGGACCAATACGAAGGAGTCTGGCAATACCCCGGTACTGTAATCAGCCACATATACAATTTGAATTCAACACAAAATCTTGATCGTTTGGCAAACGAGAACGGTACCGGAACATCCAAGCAATATGGCAAATGGCAGAAAGACTGGTAGCGACTCAACAGACATATAAAAATGAAAAACTTGGGTATATATACCTTATTACCACTTATTATTAATCTAAACAAATTTTACCATGACAACAATGGTTAGAATCGCAGCCTGCGCGGCTGCTCTCGCAAGCATCTTTGCTTGCAACAAAGTCGAAACTCCTCAGATGGGCGAAAATCAAGTCCCTATGACTAAAGCCATTGGTGACAAGTCACCGATTATGGCTGTCTATGTGGAGACCAATGATGTCAATCCGCTCAATGCCGGTGACTACTATTTTGAGGATGGAAACAATGAAACATTCATTGATATCCTTGAACTTTTCGCTTCCAACATCCGCAAGGAGACTGTAGGTGGAGTCACCCGCCCTACCCTTTTCCTCAATGACAAGCTCGCCAACATCCTTGAGAACGGCGGAGTTGACAAATATGTCCGTCCATTGCAGGATATGGGTATCAAAGTGCTCCTGACAAATCTTGGTGACCACCAGGGTATCGGCCTTGCCAATATGTCAGACACACAGGCAGACCAGTTCGCTACCATCCTTGCAGCCGTAGTGAAGCATTACGGACTTGACGGTATCGGCTTTGACGATGAGTATGCAGACTATCCTTGGATAGGAGGTACCAACAAGACGTCCTACAGCCGTATCATCACCAAGCTCCATGAGCTTATGCCTTCGGACAAGCTTATCACCGTGTTCGACTGGGGCAACACAAACACCATCAACGCCGCAGCTGCCGCCTGCATTGACTATGCCTACCACGGCTATTTCGGAAGTTATATGACAAGCACCAACATCACAGGACTTCCTAAGTCAAAATGGTCTCCGTTGTCTCTTAACCTTGGTAACAACAACCCGACTTCAACAGTCCAGAACTATGCTTCACAAGCAAAGAACGGTGGATACGGAGCTATGATGTGCTTCAACCTCAGGACTCGCAACGACAGGGACCCTCTTCCTGTGTTCCAGGCCATCTCCAATGGAGCATACGATGGAAGACCTGTAGCTTGCGAAGACGGAAACAGGAGCAGGGATGTTGTCATCAATCCTAACGGCTTCACCATCACCTACGATATGGCAACCACATGGCTTGCTAAGTAATTAATTTTTTATGATTCTGGCTCCGGTTTCTTCGGAGCCGGAGTCTTGAATTAGAAAAAAAGAAATGAAAAAGACATTCAAAACTATTGCAGCGTCCGTTTCGGCCGCCATCCTCCTTGTAAGTTGCAATCCGTACGACGACAGCGCATTGTCCGGAAGGGTTGATGACCTCGAGGGAAGAGTGACAGAAATTGAAAAGACACTCGAAGACCTTCAGACTAATGTCGACGGTCTTTCGACCATAGTCAAGGCCCTCGAGCAGGAGAACCGCATCAAGGATATCAGGCCGCTTGAAGACGGTACCGGATATGTGATAGAGTTCACCGAGCTCGGCCAAATGGTCATCAAGAACGGAGAGAAACCTTCCATAGGAGTGGCTCTCGGACAGGACGGCCTCTATTATTGGACAGTGGACGGAGAGCCGATGCTGGACGGAGAGCAGCCGATTCCAGCCACCATCGCTCCTGAGTTCAAAGTGGAGGGAGGACAGTTCTGGTTCCGCGTGAACGGAGGCCAGTGGTCTCCTGTTGCCGGCTCAGACTCCGGAGTGGGCCTCATCAAGGACATCAAGGAAGACGAGGAGAACGTCACTTTCATCCTTTCCGAAGGAGGAGAGATCGTCATCCCTAAGGTACAGGCTTTCAGGCTCAACATTGACATATCCGAAGCCGGTATCTTCGCCAATTCCTCAGTGTCCATCCCGTACACAATCACAGCTGGGGATG
Source organism: Bacteroidales bacterium (assembly GCA_009774765.1). Lineage (GTDB taxonomy): Bacteria > Bacteroidota > Bacteroidia > Bacteroidales > UBA932 > Cryptobacteroides. Next base: position 41,894 of record VSOK01000014.1, on the reverse strand, counting down.
CCGAAACGAAAGTAGCCGCAATAGCCGGGTCCGGCTACCAGGCTTCCGTAAGCGGCAACTCCACAAGTGGCATCATCACAGTCACAGCTCCCGAGACCATTCCGGCCAAGGCGGATGTGATAGTATGGGCAGTGAACGGGAAAGGAGTGCCGTCCTCCAAAATCCTGACCTTCGAACAGGGACAGCTCAAATTAGCCAAAGACACCTACACCATCGGTGCACAGGGCGGCGAGCTTGCCATCGAGCTTGAGACCAACGTCGAGTTCAGCACATTCAAGGATCCAGATCCGGCCAATGCCTGGCTGACAATAGTAAATGACCTGCCTACCAAGGCCCTGAGGAAAGAGACCGTCAAAGTCTCTGCCGAAAAATATGAGGGCGGTACCGAGCCTCGTACGGCTACATTTGAAATCCATTATGGCAGCGGTGAGAAACAGACCATAACCGTCACCCAGCTACATACTGTGATTATCAGTGGAGGCAAGGCTGATTTTGAAAACTTTACAACAGAGCCTGGACGCCAGCTCACTCTAATAAGCGATGAGACTAGCGGAGGCTGGAAATTAGAAAACGGATATTTAAGGCTAGCGACTGCGGTTAAGCCTAATGCGGAATCCAAATTCCCTGCATTATGCGGAAGTACTGAAAAGACAGGCAAATTATCATCACCTGTTCTTGATGGCGGCTGCGGCAATCTTACTATTATGATATCTAATTCAAAATTACCATCATTTGTTCCTAATGGTATTGGTGTCATAGTAGAAATCCTTCAGAACTCCGCTGTAGTGAAAACGATCGAACTAACGATAAGTGCAGATGAGTATCAGCAGTCTGTTGCTACCGAACGCTCTGCAGATGTGAATTTAGCCGGGCCTTTCCAGCTAATTATTAAAAACATTTGTCCAAGAGGTCTGACAGGAACAAGGGCAACCGATGACGATGCGTACATTTCATCGGTTGCCTGGACCGGCTATTCAGAATAACTAACCTATGAAAGCGGTGCGGTCCTCCGGACCGGATCGGCCGGCCATGACAATATGATTTTGATAGACATACGCCTTTGTCCCAAACGTCATCCCGACCGCCCACGTCCGGCAGACCACATCAACAAACCTCACAACACCCCTCCCTCTCCCGGGAGGGGTTATATACATATAAAATTTTAATGTCTTGTTTCAATTTTTGCCAAAACACACAGAAGCTGCTTTTTGTAAAAGACTAATAACCTCAGCATTATGGACAAAGTAACCCTTATTTCATCAAACAGTATTCAGGATAATACTAATACTGTTTCAGAAACAAACAGCAAGGTTTCAATTGTCAGTAAGATTTTTGACTTGCGTGGTAAATTTGCAATTATAGGACTAACCGGACGTACTGGTAGCGGATGTTCAACTGTTGCCAATATCCTCTGCACAGAAGAATTCAGCAAACTGGCACTCCAGCTACCAGACAGAAACGGAGAACAACTCACCAATGATGAACGTAAATATCAGATATATTATGATTATCTGAAAGAAAATTGGATTCCTGCAATAAAAATTAAAGTTACGCTCATAATCGTGTGGATATGTATGCTCAGTGAATATGACTCATTGATCAATGATTTGGAAAAATGGCTTGAAGATAATATCAAAACTGGAACACGAAAGAAACAAGAATTATTGCTAATTTTCAAAAAAATTTTTGAAAATAATACCAACACCGCAAGCATCAGGAATAAAGCTAAAGAGTATTTTAAATATTTAAATCAAAAGGATTACAAGTACATAGATGATATTGAGAAAATAGTTCAAATATCTGAGTTCTTAGAAAAAAAGCTACCCCAACACTATAATTCTTTAAAAACAATAATTGATGAAGAGAATCATCATTACACAATAGAAGTTTTTCAGATCCTCGGCAATTTCATAAGAGACAGGTTAGAGTTGGAAGCAAACAAACAAGAAAAAGTATCAATAATAGAATTGGTAAACCTGCTGATAAAATTTTATCGCCATAAAAACAAGAATATAGAAAAGAAAGAAAAGACAATTATCATCATAGATGCTTTGCGCAATCCTTATGAAATACTATTTATGCGAGAACGGTATTCTTTATTTTATACAATTTCAGTCAATACTCCGGAAGAAGAACGCCAAAGAAGACTGTACACTAAATCCTATACACGTAGACAAGTTGAGGAATGTGACAAGACCGAGTACCCAAACAAACCGTCATTACAGGAAATATATCTGCGTCAGAACATAGAGAAGTGCAACGAAATTTCCGATATCCACTTATTCAATGGCTATGAACCCAATCCGTCAAACTTACAATTGCTAACAAAACAGATTGCTTTATATATGAGTTTGATTTTACATCCAGGACTTGTCCCTCCATCCAACGAGGAACGTACAATGCAGATTGCATATACAGCCAAATACAATTCCGGATGCCTATCAAGGCAGGTCGGTGCAGTAATTACAAATGATCAATTCGCAATAAAGGCAATCGGATGGAATGATGTTCCTGAAGGCCAGACTCCATGTATACTGCGTAATAGCCTGAATGTTCTTGATGCAAAAGCAGACAAAAGCGCATATAGCAACTACGAACTTTATGAAACCGGATTTCAAGAAAAATTGAAAAATAAGATTACCTGTCATATAAATCCTATGAGCAAGGACATAAAAGAAAGATTGCATGGTCGCCATGTGCCTTATTGTTTCAAAGATGTATATAACAACAAAGAGCACGGAGAAAACAATCAAGTACACACCCGTTCCCTTCATGCAGAAGAAAACGCGTTCCTACAAATATCAAAGCACGGCGGACAAGGTATACAAGGCGGAAAATTGTTCACCACGGCCAGTCCATGTGAACTATGTGCCAAGAAAGCATATCAATTAGGTATAAAGGAAATTTATTATATTGACCTATATCCAGGCATTTCCAAAAAGCATATACTTGAAAACGGCATCTACCGTCCAAAAATGAAACTATTCCACGGAGCTATAGGTAGGGCATACATTCATCTTTATCAACCTATCCTATCATATAAAGACGAAATACGAGAATTATTAAATCCAAACCAACAATAGCTTGCCATACCCCCAAATTATTTCCAATAATATATTCAAATCAGACCAATAATGTTAGATTAAATTCCAGGCATTATTGGTCTGATTTGAAAGATTTGTCAGATAGCAAAAAACTCATTGCACAATGACAAGACAATCCCCCCTTATTTTGCCACACATAAAGCGGGTAAAATTCCTGTTATGTTTAAAGTCTTTCTTGATGTATTTGCAATTTTCTGATTTCCTCCTCGGACAACCCTGTAGATTTCACAATAAGGTCCAACTCAATCCCCAACCCCTTCATTGTCCTCGCTACCTCCAATGCCTTTTTTAACTCACCCTCAGCAAGCCCCTGCAGGTGCCCTTCCTGACGTCCCTGCTCAAGTCCTTGCTTGACTCCTTCCTGCCTTGCGAAATCAATAGTATTCTCGTAATCGTAAATCATTTTCTGCGCCTCCTGATAGTTGTTGTACTGTTCCGGCGTGAAGTTACAAATTTTGGCCATATCAAACAAACGGTCAAACTCCTTTTCTACGAAAACATCAGGACGCCTCTTGAGGCTGTTCATATTCTTGAACAGGTACATCCACTTGTCGTAGTAGTCCTCAAGCTCATCCTCAGCCTTGTCAAAACGGGCCAGTTCGAGGAAAATGAACTGGAGTTTGTCATGCAGAACCTCCCCGGTCTCATCCTCGTGCAACCTGTACGATGAATGGTATCTCCCGCTACTCCATCCCTCCCCGTGCTTCATACTGAAATTCACCACACCGATGAACCTGACAGGCTTGAGTTTGAAATCCCACCTGAATCCGGCCGAGTCACCGTGCTCATCAATATACTTCTCCTTGGCACGCTCCGCCTGATGAATAACTGGATAGCCTGTGTAAAACAAAGCCCTGTCACGGAAATACGCCTGCTGGGCCAGCTGCATCTCCACGATGTACTCCTCCCCCAATTGTGTCCTTACCGAAATATCAAATACAGCCTTCCTGTCATCGGCGGTAGGGCCAAGATGCTCGGTGTTCAAAAATACGACATCTGTAATCTCTCCATTTCCGACGATGCGGTTCAAAAACGCAATAAGAATGTCCTTGCACTCCTCGCTCCCGAAAATTCGTTTGAACATATAATCGTTCGTCAGACTCGCATACCCCTCTCGTCTTGTCTCTCCTATATCCATATTTGTGTGTCCTAAAAACTCATCATTTTCCCTTATCCAGATAATCCTGAAATACATCAATACCAATAAGGGAGTCAAAAGTTCATTGAAACATCTGCATTAAACAGTTTCCATAATGGAATTCTCAAACATAATGTTTCATCAAACCGCTACAAATATCAAAACAGTTAACCGTTTACTGAAAAATAAAACGTTTAACTGCAGAAAATAGCCTCCAACATATATGGGAAGCCGTTTGTATCCGAGAATTTACTGAAATAGAAAATACACCACTTGGATTCAAAACAGATTAACTCTAAACAACTTATAAAACTATCCGTTTTATTTTTTCACTTAAATACAACAAGCATTTTCTTAGTCACATTCTGTTTCCCTGCCGCTCCACCGACAGAGCATCCATATATGGGTCCTTGTAACACAATGAGATTCAATGTGTTGCAAAACAGCATATCCCATATAGGACATACTGTTTTATAATTAATTGACAGACAATATATTGCAGCAACCCACCACAAACAGATAAATCCCTCTGCCCTGGCCTATAAAACCGGAACAGAGGGATTTGCCTGTTATTCAAAGACCAGGAAAACTATTTCAGATAAGCATCCTCGACAACTTTCGCGCTGCGTGCGATAAAGTCGCTAAGGTCCTTACCTTTAAGCATTCCATTGGCAAGAAGCGCAAGGTCAGTAATCTGTTTCAGGATTCCGTTATTGCCAGCAAACTCTTTCAGCTGTGCATTATGGGCATCAGCAGCAGCCTTCTTGGCTTCATTCACGGAATTTTTCTGTTCCTCACTTGCATCGGCCGGAGCATCCTCAACGACTTCCGCCGGTTTGACATCAGCCAATTTGGATTCCATAATCCTGGCTACAAGAGGATTCTGCATATTCACTGTAATATTGTACGATGCAGGCATCTCACCATAAAAGTTCATTCCGCCTCCAAGAGCCGACATCTCACGGTAGCGGCGCATAAACTCAGATTGCGTAATCACTATAGGAGCCGAATATTCTCCCAAATTGTCAGCCTCTACCACATAATTGTTACCGGCAGGCAGGACAGCCTTGAAAATCACATCGAGGTCAGACTTTTCAGTCTCATCCAGCTCAGGTCTGATCTTGTCCTCCTTAGGAATGAGATTGTCGATGCTGTCAGAGTCCACACGTGCAAAACGTGCATTCTCAATCTTCATCTCAAGCAGATTCACAAAATGCGAATCAAGCTGACAATCAAGCATCAGCACGTCATACCCCTTCTTCTTTGCCTCTTCAATGAACGAATACTGGGCATCCGCATCAGTGGCATAGAGGAAGACCACTTTCTTGTCCTTGTCGGTCTGCTCTCCCTCAACCGCTTTCTTATAGTCATCTATGCTGAAATATTTGCCTTCAGTATTTTTCAGAAGACAGAATTTCATAGCCCTGTCGCAGAATTTCTCATCACTCAGCATTCCATACTCTATGAAAAGCTTGAGATTGTCCCATTTGCTCTCCAGGGACTCGCGCTCGTTCTTGAATATATCTTCAAGACGGTCAGCCACTTTCTTTGTTATATAGCCGGAAATCTTCTTCACATTGGCATCACTCTGCAGATAACTCCTCGACACATTCAGAGGAATATCCGGAGAATCTATCACACCGTGCAGCAATGTCAAAAAGTCAGGAACGATATTGTCAACGGAATCGGTGACAAACATCTGGTTGCAGTACAGCTGAATCTTGTTGCGCGCTATCTCCATCCTGTCCTTTATCTTCGGGAAATACAATATACCTGTCAGATTGAACGGATAGTCCACATTCAGATGGATATGGAACAGAGGCTCCTCCCCCATCGGATAAAGTGTCCTGTAGAAATTCTGATAATCCTCCTCCTTGAGTTCCGACGGCTTTTTAGCCCATAGAGGCTCGACCTTGTTTATGACATTATCCTTGTCAGTGTCGACATATTTGCCGTCCTTCCATTCCTGTTCCTTGCCGAACACGACCGGTACAGGCATAAATTTGCAATATTTGTCAAGCAGAGTCTGAATCCTGCCTTTTGCTGCAAACTCCTCTTCGTCCTTTCCGATATAAAGCGTAATGACAGTCCCCCTGTCATTTTTGTCACATTCCGACATCTCATATTCAGGAGATCCGTCACAGGACCACATCACTCCCTTGGCACCTTCTTTCCATGAAAGAGTCTCGATCGTGACCTTGTCGGAAACCATAAATGCAGAATAGAATCCAAGACCGAAATGACCTATGATATTGCTGAGCTGGTCCTTATATTTCTCAAGGAACTCCCCTGCCGATGAGAACGCAATCTGGTTGATATATTTGTCAACCTCCTCTTCTGTCATACCTATACCGCGGTCAATGATTTTCAATGTCTTGGCAGACTCATCAAGCTCGATACGGACAGAAAGTTCACCAAGTTCACCGCTGAAATCACCGGAAGCGGCAAGAGCCTTCATCTTCTGTGTAGCATCCACAGCGTTGGCGACAAGCTCACGAAGGAAAATCTCGTGGTCTGAATAAAGAAATTTCTTGATTACCGGAAATATATTCTCGGTAGTAACTCCAATTTTACCTGTAGTACCTTTCATTTCAATATATTTTAAAACTTACGTTTTACAATAAATGCTGCACTTCGGCATAGTGAAAATGAGTTTTCCCTCTGCTCTCAGTTTGCAATATATTTTATATTTTTAATCTACAATTTATTTTCAAGCACCCTGACCGAATCAAAATATATTCCATCAAAAAAAAGACTGACAAATCGTCAGTCTTTTGATTAAATCCGGACTGGATTTCACTATATACTTGTCTTATAATCAGGAGACGCGCCGAATTTATAAGTGATGTAACAATAGTCACAAGCCTCCTGACCCCTATAGATATTCACATTGAACTGTCCTTCCCTGAAATATCTGGCAGAATCCACATCAAAAGGATAAGAAAACTCGGAATCCACAGACACGATACGCAATTCCTTGCCTGCAGTGGAAAAATCCGCAGACATTACACCGTTGTCCTCAACGTATGTACCTTCAACGGTCATTCCTATTGTCCAGCCGTTATCTTTTTTGGAGTATGTCAGCAGTGACTCGGACTTGCTTCCGCCAAATCCGGCAGTCACGCTCCAGGTACTGCCGTCAATATTGGTCAAAGTCAGATATTCCCCTAAAGTCCATTCTGCACCGCTCTCCATTATGCTTTTGCCTCCTGTAAAGATTTTACCGATGGCATCCTCGTGTACAGCCATATAATAAGCAGTGGAATAATAATGGTCAAAATAATAGGTATTCTCTTCAATCTGATAAAGGTGCTTAAGGAAATTGGGGTCATACACCATAAGGTCCTCCTCTGAAAGAGACAGATATTCATCCATCTGCATCGCAAAGAAGAAAATACCGACAGGACACTCAATATGCCTGTCAACCAGCCGTTCAGCAAAAAGAGCAACGTTGGAAGCATTATAACGCTGCCCGGTCCCGTTGTCCACAACGCACGACACGGACATAAGCAAAACCATAACGTATAAACAGAAACGTTTCATAATACTATCAAATTAACATCCATCAAATTAAAACCGTACTCCTACGCCGGCCATCGCACCTATATACATAGTACCAACGCCAAGTTCAGCGAAGCCGAACACCTTCTTTCCTACCATTATACCTATAGGAGAGGTCTGAAGGGCACAATAACATATCGACTCGTCCATATATTTTCCTCCCGTCACTCCGATTCCGACAGAAGAATACAATTTCACCACAGGGCGGGAAAGGTAAGTAAACCTCACCTGGGGGAGAAAAGTGAACACTCCTCCGCATTCACGTCCGGCAGGATGTCCGCTATAGTCGTATTTCCTGCCATAGAAAGCATTATAGTTCACTCCGAGAGAGAGGTTGAGCCATTTTTTGAAAATAAAATTGAATTCAGCTGACATAATACCTGTCATACGTACCTCTGACATCCAGTCCCCATATATGGAGGACAATGAATCGTCATACCAGTCCGGCGCTATGTCACAGCATCCGGAGGAAAATAACAGGGACTCGTCCAAAAGAGGACGTCCACCATAACCTACCCTGACCTCATATTTGAAAGGCAGAGGGTTCTTCTCGGGCTCTTTCGCATCAAGCGAAAACACAGGCATCATTACCAGCCCCAGAATTACAGAAAAAACAAATTTTTTCATATCAAGAAGTATAATATAATTATCTTTCCATATTCATATTGCCATCGTGATACCTGACAATGAAACTGTCTTCCACCTCTCCGGAAATATCATACCGGATTGCACCCGAGACAGGATACAGCCAGAAATCACCGCCTCTGCAAAGAGGCATCTCCAGTGTCCCGGCACAGGACATCACGACCTTCAGGTCATTATTCTCGGTATAATCAGCCCTCAGCCCCAAAATGCCGACAACACCATCCTCAACGACAGCTTCAGCCTTCATCTGACACACCCTCAACACCTCGTCATAACCTTTGTTTGAAGACACGCCTTCAACAATATAACGTCCTTCCCCTGCTGCTGTTATCTGATAAACCCTTTCTTCCATCAGGCCGGCAGCAGTATAACGGTAAACATCCTTGACATCAGTGACCTTTATGCTGCCGTGGCTCTGAACATAAAACTTTTCATAAAAAAGTTCATCCGGACTGAAAGCAGTCCCGAAATACAGGCCGGCCAGTTCCAATGCCGCATCCCTGTCCTCCCTTATTGCCTGATATCCGGCAAAGAAATCGGCTATCTCCACCCCTCTGAATACAGGACTTATATACCCCCCGTACAACATCACGGAAGTTTCCATTGCGGGATTTTCATTTTCTTTCATATCGCTGTACATAGTACATCCTGAAAAGACAACGGCAATCCCGACCGCAGCCATAATATATCCAATACACTTCATAATCAGAATCTATATCCTATTCCCAGACATCCTCCCACATATATTGTCCCGATTCCCACCTCAGCAAAACCGAACACATCCTTTCCTACCGACACACCGACGGGAGTGACCTGCATAGAGAATTTCGTTGACGTCGGAGGCCCCTTATATTTGGAATCGTTGAGCCCTACCGAGAATCCAAGTCCAGCGGAGGAATACATACGGAGCAGCTTGCGGTTGAGCCAGCTGAACCTTGCTGTCAGCATAGGAGAAAAATAATGGCTTTGGAGCGAAAACAGCTTTCTGTTGTCCTCACGTCTGAAATATTCGTTCCATCCACCTTCGTATGACAATCCCAGCGACAAGGCGAACACCTTGGTGAAATTATATGTGTACATCAGGGTCCAGGAATTTGTAACCCTCTCCTTATTATATGTAGCACCGTCAGTATATATGGATGAAACCGGTCCGTTAGAGGAGGTATTATATTTATTAAGGTACGGATACAATTCAAAATCATACCCGAAAGCATATCGCCCGGGATAACAAGCACCGTAAAGGGAGAACTCGTGCCTTCTCAGGTCGTATGGCTCACGATCCTGCTTTTCCTTTGCATCAGCAGCTGTCAGACAAAGCCATACGGCAAACAATATCAGTAAATATCTCTTCATTTCTCCAAAACAAACTGCAACATAGATGCAAAGGGTACCGGTTTCGTTGCATCAGACCTCTGAATATACTGTATATATAGCCTTTAAGCCCTCAAATCTTTGAAAAAAGAAAAAAAATGCTGTTATTTGCAGGATATATTTATTAATTCTTAACCAAATGAGACGAATAAGATTTGCGTTAGCTTGCTTAACGATCTTATTGTCAGGATGTAACGAGGTACTGAAAGAGACGTCTTCTGATAAAGATCAGGGGATGGTCAGTATTGGGCTTACATCAGAGACTGACAATAGAGTCCAGACAAAGGCTTCAGAAGAAGACATCGACTCGCATCTCGGAGAATTCACTCTGGAGATATTCAATTCAAAGGGAATACGTCTTTACCGCAACCAATTTGCTGCAGCGGCGGAGACTGCTATTCCGCTGAATTCAGGAGATTATACCCTTACCGCCCAATACGGGAACCCTCTGAATGCAGGTTTTGACAATGCCCTGTATTATAAGGCAGAGCAGAGTTTCACGGTCCGTCCGCAGACACACGAACGGATTGATGCTGTCGCAAAGATGGCAAAAGTGAAAATAGCGGTGGAGTATGTCAACCTGCTTCTGCTTGATGAAAGCGAATACTACACTGACATAGAATACGGGACATCCGGTGACGCTGTAAGATTCAGCAAGACTGAAACCCGTGCGGCATATTTTCCGGCAGGAAGAATCACACCCGTATTCCATTATAATCTGAACGGTGACTGGAAAGTGTACCGTGCCCAGCCAATGATCGGCAACCCGAATGATTTCATCACTTTCAAGATAGACCTTGACCCGAATGTCAACCCTGACGAAGGCTCGGCGTCAATCTCGGTAACAATAGACACACAGACAGAAACCATAGAAAAGGACCTTGAAATTGAATATATCGAATTCACCGGGATCCCCCCCACATTTGACATCATAAGCGATTCTCCGGGAAATACTGAATTGAGGGTATATCCGGGAGAAAGGGCCGCCTCACACAAGGCAAGGGTCGACGCACTTGTGCCGGACAGGGTAGAAAGATGTCTGCTTCAGATAGAGTCAGAGTATCTGACGTCTCTGGGAGTCCCTGCTGAAGTGGACCTCGCGGATATAGATGACACGTCCAGAGAACTGCTTTGGGAATACGGCATCAGATGGTTCAAGGAGATGAAAGGCAGAAGGCTGACTTTCGTTGACCTTGAAGGCTATGCAGACCACATCGCGACTATGCACTATGACCCCGACAGGCCGAAGAACGCCAATTTCAAGGTCATAGTCGAGGATATGAACAATCAGAGGGCCGAGACGTCTTTTGCCCGTTTCATAGAAGTTAAGCCTGAATTCAAGCTTAATGCGGAAACGCCTAACGTCTATGCGACAAAAGTATGCGAGATTACAGCGACGCTGAAAAGACAGACTGGCAACCCGGCGGGTCTCATTCTTGACTACCGTTCGGATGCCGACCCGGCATTCTCCGACTGGAGAAGAGCGGAAGCAAGACACGACGAGAACCTTGACACTGACACTGAGAACATCAACCTGTACACAGACATGACAGGTCTGAAACCGAACACAAAATACAGAATGAGGCTGCGTTACCGCAACAATGACAAGCTTGTCCAATACTTTGACTTCACGACAGAAGAGACAGCCCAGGTAGGGAATGCCGGATTCGAAGAGTGGAGTACCGACAATCTTGTCAGCAACACAAGATACTACCCTTATCTCTCTGATACTGAAGATAAATGGTGGGATAGCAACAACAGACAAACAGCCTCAAGCAGCGTAAGTATGTACCCAAATTACAAGTGTTTCCCTACCGTATGGTGGACTGACGGAAGGAACGGAGGCAAGGCTGCCAAAATAACGGCAGTAGCTGTTAATAATGTAAATTCAGAAATAATGGGAGCTGGCTCTACGCAGGGCGAACTGTTCATCGGAACTTACGGAGGAAACCGGAAGCATAGCTTCAGTTCAAGGCCGTCTGCCGTAAAATTCTGGTATATGTACGCACCTCAGGGCAACGACACATGGCAAGCTCTCGTACAGATCCTCAACGGTACTACCGTAATAGGAGAAGGACGCCTTACAGGTTCATCACAGGTATCATCCTGGGCTGAAGGCTCAGTAAACATAACATATTCAAATAAAAAGCTGAAAGCCAACGGAATTTACATACAGTTCCTGCAGTCAACATCTTCAAGTCCTAATACGACGAAAAAGACCGTGACAACTCCGGAGGGCAATTTCAAGATTTACGGAGGAAGCCAGCTGACCGTTGATGACGTTGAACTGATTTATTAGACATAGTATATACAAAAGAAAAACACCTTAATATATATGAAAAAGATTTTTTACACCATATTGGCCTGCACTGCAATATATACAGGATGCAGTAAAGTCTCGCTTATGAAAGACAACGGTACCGGAGGACTTTCCCTAAGCCTGGCATGCACAGGAAACGATTATTCAGACAAAAATATATATGTAAAATCGGAAGACCCTATCGTGGACATCAATGAATTTGAAATCACGATCAACTCTGCCTCCGGTTCATATACAAAAACATTCCTGTACAAGGATGCTCCGTCAATGCTCGAGCTTGCTGCGGACAGCTACACCATAACAGCGGCATCCCCTGCCATAAGCGGTGGCAAGGCCGCATGGGACGCTCCGGAATACGCCTGCTCAAAAGAAGTGGAAATAGCCGTAGGAAAGATCTCCAACATAGACCTCAACTGTACACTGTCCAATATGAAAGTGTCAATCAACTGTTCTGACAAATTTATGAATGAACTTTCTGATTTCGTCATAACGGTTTCCCAGGACAACAGTTCATTGACTTGGGAAAGACAGGAGGTAATTGCCGCCAGATCAGGATATTTCCCTGTAGCACCTCTCAGGGTATTCGTAAGGGGCACAAGGGCGATAGACAATTCTACGGCAACAGTCACCTTCAACATCAATGATGTCGCTCCGAAAGACCATCACGTCATCAACATTGACGCGACCACTACAGGAGATGCCCAGTTCTCCCTTTCCATTGACACCAGTACAAATGACAAGGACGTTGAAATCACAGTACCCGGATTTGACGAGACTCCGGTTCCTGACCCGGATCCAGAACAGCCGGAGAACCCTGGACAGGCAGAGGCACCGTCAATAGTATGGGAGACAAATCCTGATTTTTCCACAATGGATATTGTTGACGGAATGGATGTAAATCTTGTGGTCAAAGCTCCTGGCAAAATAAAATCTTTCATAGTGACTGTCAGTGACAATTTCGCAAGTCTTGTCGATGATATGGGTGCTGAGAATGGAGTTATGGACCTTATCAACAATTCTGAGCTTATCGGGAATTTAGGAGAACTCCTGCCGACAGGAGATGCTCTTCGTGGAAAGACAGAAGTCCCTTTCTCCCTCTCAAGTCTTGTTCCTATGATTGCTCTTGTAGGAAACAAAGGAGAGGACTACACTTTCACCCTTGACGTTGAAGATGAACTCGGACAGACTCTTAGCAAAGTCTGCACATTCCACAATCCGGCTGCCGCTGAATAATCCAAGATGCTATGAAACGATTATTGTTTTCATTAATAACTGCGGCATCCGTACTGATGACGGCATATTCCTGCACGGAAATATCGCCTGATTCGGATGCCAAAGGATACCTCAACATAAACGTTGAGAAGAAGACTCCGGATATCACCTATGTCGGTTCCAAAAGCGCGGAAATCGAGAACAGGACAATATCCCTTAAAATACACAACAATGTCGGAGACATCGTAAAAGAGATCGACGACTACACTACAATGGGAACCCTCGAACTCAGGACGGGATATTACCGCGCCGTAGCCTCCTCCGGAGAAAGTTCGACAGGGGCATCTTTCGACTCCCCTTTCTATAGAGGCGAACAGGAGTTCACAATCAGAAGAGGACAGACAGTGGACCTTGATATAGTCTGCCGCCTTGCCAACATCAAGATTACGGTAGAGCTTGACCAGAAGATCGAAGAAAGGTTCAGCCAATACAAGTTCACAGTAACAGGCAATGACGATTCCAGGCTGGAATACAACCAGGACCTTGACAACTTCTCAAGTGAAGGATATTTCCCTGAGACCGCTACCGAACTGAAATGGGAACTGTTTCTGGTCAGCAAGACAAATGTGACCTACAAGTCAATCAAAGGCACATACTCGGACGTAAAGCCTTGTCAGCACTACAAGTTCAAATTTACATTGGTCGAGGAAAATCCTTCTACCGACATCGGAGGTTCCACATTCACCATCCGTCTTGACGACTCGCTCAACCAGAAGGACTATGACCTCAACCTTGACTTCGGCAAGAAGAATCCGGTAATCAATGCAGGAGAAATAGACCTCTCCAACATAAGCCACTACACCGGAGACCCTTGCAGCATAAACATCTCATCGGAATCAAAAATCCAGTCACTGGGCATCTCGCACGAAGACACAGTACTTGAGACTGCCGGTCTTCCACGTTCGGTCGAGCTTGTCGGAGCCGGCCAGGAACTTCTTTCGACGCTGGCAGGTATAGGAATAGCCACAGACGGGATAGTTTCACTTGAAAAAGCAGAAAGTGCACCGGAAAGTGCAGCTATTGATTTCTCCGCATTCCTGTCATCGTTGCCGACCGGCAGATATTCGCTCAAGCTCAACATAACAAATGAGAGTGGAGCTACTGAAGCCGAAATGAATGTCAATGTGCTCGGGAAACGCCCTTCTGCCGTCATCAATGCCGTTTCCGCAGACGAGGTGTGGGCTATGTTTGCAAAAGTGTCGGCGACGTATGAACCTTATGACAATCCGGAAGGATTCGGTTTCCGCTACAGGACAGCAGACCAGACGGAATGGACGGACGCTGACGCATCTTATGTCATCACGGACAGCAGGAGCAATACCGTTTCCGCGGAAATACGCGGGCTCCAGCCTTCAACTGAATATGTCATCAAGGCTGTATGCTCGGATGTGGAAGGTCCGGAGACATCGTTTACCACCGAATCAGCGGAGACAGTCCCTAACTTAGGATTTGACGACTGGTATCAGGACGGAGAAATATGGTATCCTGGACTTGATGCCAACAACCGTTTCTGGGACACAGCCAATGGTGGTTCAGCTACAGCAAAAATATATCCTACAGTCCCGGAAGAAAACACTGTAGTTTCAGGAAAGGCGGCAAAACTGGAGAGTAAAAGCGTTAAAATATTAACGCTCAACATCCTTGCTGCAGGAAACATATATACGGGATCTTTTGTCAAGGCAAATATCAGTATGACAAAACCTGGAGCCCAGTTGAAATGGGGAGTTCCATTCAAGTCAAGACCAATTGCTCTCAAAGGCCACTATCAGTATACGCCGGCAATAATCAATATGACCAAAGCCCCATACACTGATATGGAAGGGAAAGCAGATATCGGCCAGATACAGATCATGCTTACTGATTGGGCCGAACCGTTCCTGATAAACACTTCAGAAAGCAAATTCGTTAACATCAATGACAGCCATATCCTTGCATACGGCACAGTGGACCTCAGTGAGACTT
Source organism: Bacteroidales bacterium (assembly GCA_009774765.1). Classification (GTDB taxonomy): domain Bacteria; phylum Bacteroidota; class Bacteroidia; order Bacteroidales; family UBA932; genus Cryptobacteroides. The sequence continues at coordinate 26,521 of VSOK01000014.1, read as the reverse complement.
CCGGATATGAGGAATTCACAATCAATGTGGACTACAGGGACAAAACCAAGACTCCGACCCATATCGTGATTGTGGCATCAGCCAGCAAATACGGAGACTACTTCACCGGAGGTGTAGGAAGTACCCTTTACCTTGATGAGTTTGAACTCGTGTACAATCCTGATGAACTAAACTGAGTCCGGCAATATGAAGAAAACAATACTAACAGCAATAATCGCACTGGCTGCAACCATATCGGTTGCGGCCAAAAGCGATACCACTGCAATCAAACCGTTTGACAGAGGTATCGGCAAAAGCAACTCCTGCTTTATACCCAAGGGTTCCGTAGGAGCAGGTATATCGTTTTCCTACAGCAAATATGATTTCGGCAATATGGTCAATGATGCCGGATATTCCATGCTGTTTTCTCTGGTTCAGGATCTCCACGGAAGCATGACATCGTTTACGATATCCCCTTTCGTGTCATATTTCCTTCTTGACAACCTTGCGATCGGAGCAAGATTCAACTACGAGCGCAACGGTTTCGGACTTGACGGGGTGAACCTTTCAATCAGCGAAGACCTCGGTCTGTCAATGAAAGACTTCCATTTCTTCAAACAGTCATATACAGGCTCACTTACGCTCAGAAACTATATGCCGCTTGCCAACAGCAAACGTTTTGCTATGTTTACTGAGGTCAGGGCAACAGGAGGCTATGCACAGTCCGAGACCTACAAAAAAGAAGGGGAAGACAAATTCGGTACATATCAGGACATCTATACCTTTGAACTTGGTGTAGTCCCGGGCATTTCAGCTTTCATCACAAATGAAGTCGCGCTTGAAATATCCGTAGGACTGCTCGGTTTCGATTATCAGAAAGTCGTCCAGGTAACCAATCAGGTGGAAAAGAGCCAGATGGAAAAGAGCGGTGCAAACTTCAAGATAAACCTGTTCTCCATCAGCTTCGGTATGTCATTCTACATACCTACAGCACAAAACAAATCAAAGAAAATCAAGAATAAGCAAGTTGCTCTGTAATGAAATCAGTATTCAGATATATATTCATATTATTTGTTCTGCTGTCATCCGCATCCTGCCTCATCAAGAATGATATGTCATATCCGAGAGTGGATGCTGATATAATTTCATTTGAAGTTGAAGGTCAGGTATCATCATCCATTGACCCTAAGACCAAGACTGTCAACATTGTACTTCAGGAAACTGCGGACATTTCAAAACTGAGAGTCAAGAAATACCAGCTTTCGGAAGGAGCCGAAATCATTGATTCATTCTCCGTAGGAGACAATATCGACCTCAGCAAAGATCTTACTGTAATACTTAAGGTCTATACGGAAACCGTATGGACCATTACAGCGGTACAGCCGATAGAGCGTTATGTAAAATGCGAAAATGAAGCTGAACCTGCACATATCAATGAATACGACAAAAGCGTGACAGTATTTGTCAATGAGCACCAGTCACTCGAATCAGTTGTAATCAAGGAGATGAAACTGGAACCTGAAGGTTCTGAAATCACCTCGACACACAGGGTCAAAGATGGTGAAATCATAGACAGGCACGATGTCGTATTTCCGATGTCCCCTCTCTACTGCGTTTTCCAGAGGATTTTTACTGTAGAATATCAAGGGAAAGAAATCCTGTGGACATTCAATGTCGTGCAGATCAAGATTGACATGAAAGTGAACTCTGTCATTCCTTGGTGCAACAGCGCAGAGGTTTCAGCCGTCTACAGCGGTACAGGAGATCCGTATATCCAATACCGTAAAGCTTCAGAAGAGAACTGGACGGATATCCGTCAGATCACATTGGACGGAAACAATATATCCTGCCGTATTGAAGGACTGGATGAAAATACCGAGTATATTGCAAGGGCCGCAAACGGCTCTGACAGAAGCGCGGAAAAACATTTTGCGACAGGAACTCCTGACCAGATTGACAATATGGGCTTTGACCAATGGTATCAGGAAGGCAAAGTATGGTATCCGAACCCGGGTCCGACAATAAAAATATGGGATACGGCCAACAAAGGAGCAAGCCTTCTTGGAGATTCTTCCACAATACCTGTTGATTTTGTGGCTGTCCAGGGAGCAGGCAAACAGGCTGCAAGGCTTGAAAGCCGCTGGGCTGCAATTGCCTTTGCTGCCGGAAACATATATTCAGGAGAATTCGGCAGAGTAAACGGAATCGGTGCAGAGCTGCAGTGGGGAACCTCTTTTACCGGACGCCCGAAGGCTCTCCACGGATATTATGCGTACGAACCGAAAGTGATAGACCGTGTAAAACCGCCATACGAATCATTGAAAGGCCAGATGGACCAGTGCCAGATTCTCGTACTCCTGACTGATTGGGACGAGCCGTTCAAGGTAAATACCACGACCGGTACTTTTGTCGATCAGGAAAACGACCCTCATATCATAGCATACGCAAAATACGAAAGCTCTGAGAATACAGGAGGACAGTACAAGGAATTTACATTGCCGCTTGAATACAGACGTCCTGACGCCACTCCAAAATATGCCGTGATAGTCGCCTGCGCAAGCTATAAGGGAGACTTCTTCACAGGCGGTACAGGAAGCCTGATGTATGTAGACGAATTCAGCTTCATCTACGAATAGCCTCCCCAACAAGGCAACATAGACAGAAAGGACTCCAGCCTTGTCTTGATTATTGATCAAAAACAAGGCTGGAGTCACTTATATCGGTTCAACAGAATCTTTCTATTTGTAAAGGAAACGTTTGATACTCATCTTCGGAGTCTTGGCAAACGGTTCATCCACAACCTCCACCTTAGTAAGTTTGCTGTAAACAGGAAGAGACTTGTTTACGGTCTTCATCATATCAGCCATAGCCGTATTCAAGGCCTCCCCTTCCAGCCCGTCTGCCTTAAGTTTGTCCTGGTCAAGATATACAAGAGCAACCAGTTTTGAAGCACGGTCCACAACGACAGACTCCACCACATAAGGCCGGTTGTTGACCTGAGCCTCCACTTCCTCCGGATATATATTCTGCCCGTTTGCCGAGAGAATCATATTTTTGCTCCTTCCGCGTATAAAGATATTTCCGTCAGCATCAATCACTCCGAGGTCACCGGTATTCATCCATCCGTCCTCCGTAAAAGCAGCCTTTGTGGCCTCTTCATTCTTGTAGTATCCGCTCATTATATTGATACCCCTCGCCTGTATTTCACCTACGATATTCTGAGGATCCTCCGAGTCGATCCGCACTTCCGCACTGTCCACCGCCCTGCCGCAGGACTTTGGCACAAAACTCTTCCACTGGCGGTATGCAAGAAGAGGGGCCGCCTCTGTCATACCGTATCCCACAGTAAAAGGCATCTTGAGTTTCCTGAACCACTTCTCGACATCCGGATTGAGGGCGGCTCCTCCCATAATTATTTCCTGCACATTGCCGCCGAACTTGTCAAGAAGAGTCTTGCGTATCTTCTTGAATATAATCCTGTCCACTCCAGGAATCGCCGTAAGGACTTTCATTGCAGGCTTGTCCAATATAGGGAGAACACCCGCCTTGAATATCTTTTCCATCACAAGCGGCACAGTAATGATGAGGTAAGGCTTCAGCTCACCCATCGCACCGAGCAGAAGTGAAGGCGTAGGAGTCTTTCCCAGGAAGTTGACAGTAGCCCCGCCGCAAAGCACATAGATGAACTCGAACATCATTCCGTACATATGCGCCATAGGAAGCATAGACACCATATTGTCACCAGGATACGAAGGCATCCATTTCTGGCCGAACTCCACATTCGCGCTGAGGCATTCATATCTCAGCATCACACCCTTAGGCGCGCTTGTCGTCCCGGACGTATAATTGATTACAGCAAGATCCTTGTCATTGTCGACAGGATAGGAAATATCCTCAGGCTTGACACCGTCCGGATATCTGGCTTTGAACATCTCCGGCATATCCGCAAGAGCCTTGCTTGTCGCCTCATCAGCGGTGTAAAGGATGCTGAAATCAGCCACGGACACGACAGTCACTATCTCAGGCATCTTTGAAATGTCCAGCTTCTTCCACATATCAGGGTCTGTAAACAGGATTCTGCTGCCGGAATGTGCTACAAGGGAATCTATGCTTTCCGGGAGGAAATCAGCAAGTATAGGGACTACAACAGTACCGTATGTATTTATCGCAAGAAAAGAGACTGCCCATCGTGCGGAGTTTTTTGCACAGAGAGCTATTTTGTCCCCTTTTTCAAGACCTATGGTCTCAAATACTATATGAAATCGTGCTATTTTATCAGCAAGTTCACCGAAAGTAAAGGATTCCCCTTTGTAATTGCAGAGGGCAGGCCGGTCCCAATTGTTCCGCATTGCCTCCTGAAGCCTCGTAAAATAATGTTTCATAAGCCGTTTTTTGATAATTATTAACAAATATATCTAAATTTAATAAATATAATGCATATATTGTGCTTGATAGTATATTTGTACAATTCTAAATTTGACTTGTTATGAGAAAGAGGCCGATCGTCGCGCTTATCTACGACTTTGACGGGACATTGTCTCCCGGAAACATGCAGGAATTCGGATTTATCCAGGCCATCGGGAAAAGCCCCCAGGAATTTTGGAAGATGAGCGATGACATAGCTATCGGACAGGATGCCAGCAATATTCTCAGCTATATGAAACTGATGTTTGACGAAGCCAGGAGTTCCGGAATAAAGTTGCGTAAAGACGATTTCAGACGCTTCGGCAAAGACGTGGAACTGTTTGAAGGGGTAAGGGAATGGTTCCAGGAAGTCAACAGCTACGGAAAGGCCCACGGAGTCGTAATCGAGCACTATATAAATTCCTCCGGTCTGGCTGAGATCATAGAAGGTACACCTATCGCCAGTGAATTCAAGCGTATTTTTGCCTGCTCATTCCTCTATAACGACAAGGGCGAAGCGGAATGGCCCGGAGTGGCAGTCGACTACACTGCAAAGACACAATTCCTGTTCAAAGTCAACAAGGGCATACTCAGTATAAGAGACAGCAAGAAAGTCAACGAAAGCCAGCTTGAAGAAAACAAAAGGATTCCTTTTTCGCATATGATATACTTCGGAGACGGAGAGACGGATGTACCCTGCATGAAAATAGTGAAAATGTTCGGAGGCAACTCCATAGGAGTGTACAATCCCAAAATCCCCAAGAAAAAAGGAATCGCCCAGAAACTTCTCAGGCAGAAACGGGTTAATTTCATAGCTCCGGCAGACTACACACGTGACAGCAGAGCATTTGAACTTGTCTGCGCAATAATCGACAAGATACGTGCGGAACACCTGCTTTTCACACTCTCGCAGAAATAGAAAACCGCCCTGACGGAGATTCCGAAAGGGCGGTCTATAGTTCATACAGGTCCTAATATACCTTTACTGTCAGCTTCTGATATGCCCTCTCCACTTTTGCGAGAGCCTCCTCGACGGTATCAGCTATTGCAAGAATGACCCCCAGACGCCTGTGCCCGCATATTTCAGGCTTTCCGAACAGACGTATCTGTACACCTGGCTCTTCCAGCACCTTCTCGAGATTTTCAAATTCATATTCATCGGTATTTCCTTCCACCACAATGGCCTTTGAAGCAGAAGGGCCGTAAAAACGGACCTCCGGCACAGGAAGTCCGAGAATAGCGCGGGCGTGAAGAGCAAATTCAGACATATCCTGGGAAATCATAGTCACCATACCTGTATCGTGCGGACGTGGAGACACTTCACTGAATATCACATCCTCCCCCTTCACGAACAGTTCAACTCCGAATATGCCGTATCCTCCCAGAGCATCAGTTATGGCTCCGGCTATTTCCTCTGCTTTCTTTATGGCATTGCCTGACATTTCCTGAGGCTGCCAGGATTCACGGTAGTCTCCATCGACCTGATGATGGCCGACAGGTCTTAGAAAAGTCGTACCTGCGCAATGGCGCACGGTCAGCAAAGTGATTTCATAGTCAAAATCGACGAATCCCTCCACTATTACCTTGCCGCTGCCGGCACGTCCGCCTTCCTGAGAAATATGCCAGGAATTGTCAATATCCTCTTCTGTACGTATTACGCTCTGACCGTGTCCGGACGAACTCATGACAGGCTTGACGACACACGGGAAACCGATTTCAGCGACAGCAGCATCAAATTCCTCCCTCGTGGAAGCGAACCTGTATGGAGATGTAGGAATTCCGAGAGTTTCGGCTGCAAGCCTTCTGATCCCCTCCCTGTTCATAGTGATCCTCGTGGCCATAGCCGTAGGAACAACATTATAGCCTTCCTTCTCCAATTCAACCAGCTTGTCGGTCGCAATAGCCTCGATCTCGGGGATTATATAATCAGGCTTTTCATTTCGCACTATCCCCGCAAGGGATTCCCCGTCAAGCATAGACAGGACATAACTGGAATTCGCGACGTGCATAGCCGGAGCATTCTCATATTTGTCAAGTGCAACAACCTGAACGCCATAACGTTCCAATTCAATTGCAACTTCCTTTCCAAGCTCCCCGGAGCCGCATAAAATTGCTTTTTTACCCTTCGGGGTAAATGTTGTCCCGATCTTTGCCATAATATCAGTATAATGTTTTGTATAAAATCCGAACTCTCCTACCTTCCGTAACGTTTCAATATATCTCCATACTCGTCTATACGCCTGTCACGCAGGAAAGGCCAGCCTCTGCGGACATATTCTGTCCTGTCAAGGTCAATGTCTACGACTTTTACTCCTTCTTCATCCCTGCCGAACTCAGCAAGAAGTTCTCCCTGAGGCCCTGTCGCAAAAGAACGTCCCCAGAACCTTATGCCTTCGCTATGTCCAGTAGGGTCGTCCTCCTGACCGGTACGGTTGACCGTGATGACAGGAAGACCGTTCGCAACCGAATGTCCCCTCTGCACAAGCTGCCAGGCATCGCTCTGTACCTTCTGCTCCTCCACAGGATCAGTATAGACGCCTCCGATTGCAGTAGGATAAATCAGAAGCTGCGCTCCATTCAATGCCATAAGACGCGCTGCTTCCGGATACCACTGATCCCAGCAGACAAGAACCCCGAGAGTTCCGACAGAAGTCTCTATCGGCTGGAATCCAAGATCACCTGGAGTAAAATAGAACTTCTCATAGTAGCAAGGATCATCAGGAATGTGCATCTTGCGGTATTTGCCGGCAATTGACCCGTCCTTCTCTATAACGACAGCGGTATTATGATATATGCCGGCAGCCCTGCGTTCAAAAAGCGACAGTACCAGCACTATTCCCAATTCTTTCGCAAGTTCACCGTACGTCATAGTGGAAGGGCCCGGCACAGGTTCAGCAAGATCACAAAGCAAAGCATTCTCGCTCTGGCAAAAATACACAGAATTGTGCAGCTCCTGAAGCACGACAAGCTGGGCACCTTTCGCTGCGCACTCCCTTATATTGTTCTTAAGTTTCTCTATATTTGTCTGAATGTCAGCGGTACAGGACTGCTGAACCATTCCTACTTTCAATATTTTCATACAAAAATCATTTCAAAGATTCTACAAATATCCTATAGTACGTTTTCTGTCCTCAGATATCCTTCAGGGTACTGCATCGTTACACAATGCAGAGAACCGTGTCCTGAAAGCAATGCCCTGCAGTCTATCACAACAACTTCCCTGTCAGGAAATACCTCCTGCAAAGCTTTCCTCGCCTTTTCATCCTTAGGGGATCCTGAGCCAGGAAGAAGAACACCGCCGTTGACAATCAGGAAATTGGCATACGATGCCGGCAGTCTGTAGTCCTCCAGATAAATCGGATCAGGAATAGGAAGAGGGACAAGGTTATACTGCTGGCCTCCGGCCGTGCGGAAAGAACGCAGCTGCCTCTCCATTGCCGCAAGATTGTCATAATGTGCATCTTCCGGATCTGTGCACTGGACGTATGCTATCGTATCCGGACTGCAGAATCGTGCCAATGTGTCCACATGGCCGTCCGTATCGTCACCTATTATATTCCCGTGGTCAAGCCAAAGCACACGGTCAAGCCCGAATGCACCTTTAAGCTCATCTTCTATTTCCTCCTGTGAAAGATATTCGTTCCTGTTTTTTGATGTAAGGCATTCCGTCGTCGTAAGCAGTGTACCCTGTCCGTCGGAATCGATGCTTCCGCCCTCCAGTACAAAAGGTCTCATATCCACCCCGAGCACATCGTCATTGAATGCACCCTGCGAGAAAATTTCCCTTGTGAGCTGATTGTCAAGGTCTGACGCGAACTTCAAGCCCCATCCGTTGAAGACAAAATCATACAGATACTTCTCACCATTGTCTCCATATACGGATATGCCGCCGTGGTCCCTCGCCCATGTATCATTCAGCGGAGCCTCGTAAAAGCAGATACGTCCGACATCCAATGTCCAGTTCTTTTCAGAGCAGACACGGGCTATGTCAGCCTTGGCCTCTTCTATATCACGGCATACTATCATCAGCGGCTCAAAGCGCAGAATATTCCTTGCTATATCCACATAGCACTCCAGCACTTTGTCCAGTTCATACCATTCCGTCTCATTATGCGGCCAGGTCAACTGTACGCCGCTCTGTCTCTCCCATTCTGCCGGCAATCTCATAAGACACTATTCTTCAAGAAGATTTTTCCCTTCGACTACAAGTTTGACATACATCTGTTCCGCGATATAGAAATCAAGAGGAGTATCTATATCGACAGCCTCGACATCAGAAGTCGTGACAAACTTCGGATTGTCACCGATAATGTTCCTGTTCTTTATAAGAGACTCTCTTTTTACAAGAGTGAATCCGAAATTAAGAGCCTGCACATCAGGAAGATTCTGACTGTTAGGAGCATTTTTCGGATCATAGTTGACCGCTTTCCCGTCAAGCCAAAGGAATTCCTTTACGAGAGATACAGTGGAAACACAGTCAATATCCTCCGACGAGTTATAAAGTTCAAGGCATTTTTTCATTGTCTCCACAGAGACGAACGGAGAAGTCACAGGACAATATGCGAATACGTCAGTATCAGTAACCTGCCCAAGATGCTGGAAGAACTCGCTTCCGGAGCACTGGGAAGAAGCATAGTAATCTTCCCTCCTATGAAATGAAATACCGTTGGCCCTGGCGATTTCAATGGCCTCCTCCGAATCGGTGTTTACAATAATCTCATCAAAAATCCCGCTTTCCTTAAGCGTCCTTATTTTGGCCTCAAGAAGTGTAGTGCCGGCAAAAGGTCTAAGATTTTTATTCGGTACCCTCTGCGAACCTTTCCTGATAGGAATAACAGCCTTTATTACCATAAATCTATAATTAAACGTTGTTTTACAAAGGTAAGAAATGATTTTAGAATGAACAATAAAAAAGGCCGGCTCATACGAACCGGCCTCTGTAAATTATTTTGAATCAAATTACTCGAGAACAACGCTTCTGTTGAGCTGTGCTGGAGTTTTTACGAATTCAGACTCACTTCCGACAGCCTTAACCTGGATGCGCTCTGCAGGCACGTTGTATTTGTTGCGGAGAATATCGTACACGTACTGTGCCCTCTTCTCGCTGAGCTGCTGGTTGCGTTTCTTGCTACCGGTCTGCTTGTCAGCATATCCAGTAAGAACGATAACCTTGTTGTCATCCTGAGCGATCACGTTCTGATAGTAGAAGTCAAGGTTGAAGAGATTCTGTGCATCAAGAGTAGTCTCACCGATGTTGAAGAATACAGCTGCTGAAGTCACGTCAAGAGCAGGTTTGCGTTTGTTCTGCTCTGCCTTGAGGGCAGCGTTCTCTTTCTTGAGAGCATCGTTCTCGTTGTTGAGAGCTGAAGCGTTCTTTGCGAGCTTCTTGTTGTCGTTTGCAAGTCTTTCTGCGTCAGCCTTAAGGTCGTTGATGCATGACACTTTATAAGGAGCATATCCCTCAGGAACCTCTGTAGCACGTTTCCAGTTGGTTCTGCCAAGATTTACAGCGATACCGAAAGTTGCTGAAGTCATACCTGCCATACCGCCTTTGTTGCCGTTGAAAGTACCTTTGAATACCATCTGACGAACATCGAGAGTGAAGTTAACACGGTCGCTTACACGAAGAGTGTTGTAGATACCGGCTCCAACTGAGAACTGGTTGTTGGTAGCGTCAACACCTTTAACTCCGTATGCGTGAAGAAGACCTGTACTTACATAAGGAATCACGTTCCAGAACCTTGTCTCCTTATATCCGCTGAAAGCGTTTGAGATGTTCCACATGAGGTCTCCATAAACGTATGCGAAATTGACTTTCTCCTTGAAGTTCTTGCCTTCTACAAATTCAGTAGCATAAACTGTCTGATGGTCTGACCATCCGTTGGCGCGGAGTCCGAGATATCCGACACGTGCACCGACACTTGGAGTAAACCATTTTCCTACATTGACATTGATAGCAGGAGCAACACGTGGCTGCCATTCACCGCTCAAAATGCCATCCTCAAAGAGGTTGATACCGCCTGCTACGCCGATAAACCAGTTGTCACCGAAACGGTTGGTCTCATAAGGACCTCTTACAATCTTGTTTTCAGCGTCTCTGTTGCCATTTTCCTGGGCATACACACTTGAAAAGCTTGCAAATACACCTGAAACCAGCAGGGTTGCAAAGAAAAATTTAGATACTTTCATAAGTACAACAATTTTATAATTAAATAAACATCCTCTATACTATAAAAAATACAAGAACAAACAGGGGTTTTGTATTTTTCGGCAAAGATAGTACGATTTTTCTAATAGACAAAACACGTGCCGTTTTTTTATCATCAAAAAATAAATTCAGCACGACACTGACTTCCAGCGTGTTAACTCCAATGCAATCAAAATATTCGTTTTCTGCACACATACAAATGCAATAAATGTTATATTCGCGTTTCAAAAGACAAATACTTATATAACTATGCCGCAACTCACATTGGACACCGTAGAAAAACTTCTATACGGCAATGCAAAGCTGAAACAGTCTGAACTCCATCTGGATGAAATAATGGAATGCTATGACTTCCTCAGGGATTTTTCCTCCGACAAAGTGATATACGGGATCAACACAGGATTCGGTCCAATGGCGCAGTGGAGAGTGGACGACCGTTACCTGACGGACCTCCAATATAATATAATAAGGAGTCACGCCTGCGGAGCGGGAGATCCTCTTGAAGACATATATGTTAAATCGGCTATGATAGCAAGGCTCGGGACATTCCTCCAGTGCAGGTCAGGCGTACATCCGGATCTTGTAAAGCTGCTTGCCGAATTCATAGACAGGGATATATATCCTTTCATTCCAAAACACGGAAGCGTAGGGGCAAGCGGAGACCTTGTACAGCTTGCACATATCGCACTCACACTCATAGGAGAAGGCAAGGTGCACTACCAAGGGGAATGGAGGCCGTCGTCCGAGGTAATGGAAGAAAACAGCCTCGAGCCGTTCAAGATACATATAAGGGAAGGTCTGTCCATCACAAACGGAACTTCCGTCATGACCGGGATCGGCATTGTAAACCAGTTCAGGGCCGAGCAGCTACTTGACTGGGCGACGCTTGCATCAGTGATGATGAACGAGATCGCCTCGTCATACGATGACCTTATGTCAGAGGAACTCAACGGATGCAGAAGACACAATGGCCAGCAGGTCATAGCGCAAAGGATGCGCAGGCTCTCCGAAGGCAGCGGATGCCTTCAGAAGCGCGAACATGGATTGTATGACAATTCCCACAAAGACGAACAGGTGTTTGAGCACAAAGTACAGGCATACTATTCACTCAGATGTACCCCGCAGATCCTTGGACCTGTATATGAAACCCTGAAAACCTCCAGGCAGATTCTTGAAGAGGAGCTGAACTCAGCTTGTGACAACCCTATAGTCGACCCTATATCAAAGAATGTCTATCACGGTGGCAATTTCCACGGAGACTATATTTCATTGGAGCAGGACAAGGTCAAGATAGCGATGGTCAGGGTGGCGATGACAGCGGAAAGGCAGCTCAACTATCTTTTCCACGACAGGATCAACGGAATACTGCCTCCATTCCTTAATATGGGTATCCTTGGGCTTAATTACGGAATGCAGGCCTGCCAGTTCACTGCGACATCCACGACAGCTGAATGCCAGACACTTGCAATGCCCAACTATGTCCATTCCATCCCGAACAACAACGACAACCAGGACATCGTGAGTATGGGTACAAATTCCGCACTTCTGTGCAAACAGGTGATCGACAATGTCTATCAGGTAATGTCAATACATTATATCGCCTTGGTACAGGCCGTAGACTGCCTCGGAATAGCTGACAGGATCTCACCTGCAAGCAGCAGGATATACAAAGAGATACGGAGCATCGTCCCTGTATTCAAAGACGACACTCCGTTCTATGATGAGATTGCCCTGGTAGAAAAATTCCTTAGGGAAAATCCTCTAAGGCTTCAGAAGTGATTCTGCCGCAGGAGCGGACTCCATTACTTCCATCCTACGCTTATTTCGTAAGAGACGATATCTCCAGCAAGAGGCACCTCCTCGTATCCGTAATAATTCCAGAACCTGCTGTTGCTGAGCATAAAGATAGTATAATCCTTGCCCTTTGCAATCTCTTTTACGTTGTATGCGGAGTCAGCGGCAGTAACTGCGCCTGACAGCTTGTCGAACAGGCTGTTTTTCACAGTACCTATCAATATCATATTCCTTGCTGCCTGCTTGATCGTCATCATCGTGCCTGACGCTCCGCCGAATGCGTTTATCTGATCTTCAGAGCTGAAACGTACAGTATAGAAATTGATGTCAGATGTAACATCATTTGACGAGATTACATTACCGTCAGCATCCAGTTTCTGATATTTTCCTGCTACAGACGGTACAAGTCCGCAGACATACGAGCCGTTTCCAGAAGAATACGATGCAACAGAAGATGCCGGATTGTTGAAGAAGACAGCACTGCCTTCATATACAGAAGCCGAAGCCATCCTGTTCAAGGCAAACGTATTCCATCTGTAGGTATTCACAGAAAGATCCATAATTTTCTTGACCTGGGCACCGTCCATACGGTCAAGGAGAGTCAGAGACGCCTCTTTCCTGCCTTTCAAGGTATTGACCATATAATCATTTATGGAGCTGAAGTCTCCATCCGTACCGACAAGAGTTCCGTCTGTCAGACGGCTTACGAACTGGATTTCAGCTATGGACCTGTTTGAAGGCTTGTCCTCCCCTCCTGGTGTTTCTCCCCCCTTCTCCGAACATCCTGCAAAAAACACAGCAGCGGAAAAAAGTGCAATTGCTTTTAAATATCTCATATTCATAACAAACACATTAAAAAACATTATTTCAATTTGAGTACGACTTTTACCGCATTGTGATCAGACAAAGCACCGGAATATACAGTTTCACCTGAAACTTTCTCCCAAGCACCTTTAGGGAAAGAGAATATATGATCCACCCAGTTCAGGTACACCTGATCACCGATATTTGTAATAGGATCCATCACAGATCCAGAAGAAACATTCATATCTCCTGCGATCAAAGCCGGATATGGAGGATTGGCCAAAGAAGGGAATTTTGCTATTTCTTCGAACTGTTTTCTGTGTCCGTCTGTCCCTATCTCGTGGTCAAGATGCGTACAGGCAACACGTATAACCCTGCTTTCTGTGTCCGATACAGGTAGCAGGATATCGGCATAACCTACAGAACGCTGGTCAGCACCATATATTTCAGTCATTTCATTGTTGTTCCACTGGTAGTTTCCCTCTCCTTTATAATGCTGATATGGCAATAGAGTTGAAGCGCATCCCAGCATAGGCCATCTGGAAAGGATAACATTACCGTAGAATCCCTCGTCTTTAGGATAAGATTTGATGAAATACGCAAACATTCCGAGACGTGAAGCCAGTTCAGCCATCTTTTCCTTGCCCATACGGCTTGTACCGGTCTCGAATTCATTCAGCGTAATTATATCCGCTTGTGTTCCTTTAAGGAACTCGACATATTCTGTTATATCTTCCACCAAAGTCTGGCCGGAGCCATTTGACTTCTCAAAAGACCTGATATTCCAGTCTACCACTGTAATCTGCTGAGCAGAGGCTGCCGCAGAAAACAGCAGACCTGCACAAACTGCAAATAATCCAATTTTTCTTAACATATAGTCCGATTGATTATCAAGTGGTTGGCCAAAGAATTGACCAACCACTCCAATTAAATAAATTTAAGCAAATAACACTAATATCCGATGTTCTGCACCATATTTACAGAACCGTCAAATGCCTTGAGAGGAAGCGGGAAGACCTGGTTTTTCACAGGATCGAATGTCCTTCCCTCGTCGTAGTGGACATCAGTAACGACGTCAATCTGATACGTACTCCAGTTATATGAAGATGTAACCTTAAGAGTTGGCTCAGCATAGACTTTCTGTGCATCCCCCCATCTTATGAGGTCGATGTGGCGGCTCGGCATAAACTCGAACGCAAGCTCGCAACGGCGCTGGTTCTTGAGTTCCGCCCAGGTTGCAGGGCTGTTCTCCGGCAGACGTGCGCGTTTGCGGATACGGTTGAGCAGAGCCTTGGCTTCAGAGTTTCCTTCTCCATTGAGAGCGATAAGAGCCTCGGCTTTCATAAGGAGGACATCTGCAAATCTCATAAAGCACATACCAAGAGTGTTGCTGGCATTGTTTCCGTTTGTACTTACTTCTTTTCCGATGCAGTCCGCTTCTTTCCACGGAGACATGAATTTGCGGAATGTCAAACCTGTGTCAGAAGATATGTTATAGGCGTATGAACCGAAATGTATATCCCTTCCGACAAACTGGATATGCTGTCCAGGGAAAAGGATGGTAGCATCACGTCTTACGTCACCCTCTTCAAATGCCTTGTAGAGATTGTAGGTAGGCTGATAATATCCCCAGGTATTGTACAATCCCCAACCGTCCTGGTTGAATGACATACCGTGGAACTTAGGACCGTCTGTAGCATTGCCGAGAAGAGAGAAAAGGTATTCGCTGCTGAAATTGTTCTCCCTTGTCCAGAGGGCAGAGAACGGATCAGCTGAACCATCATCAAAAAGATCTCTTTTGTCAGGTCCGGAAAGCTCCATCACCTTACTGCACATTTCATTTACAATGTTATAATATGATTTGTCCCACTGGGAAGCATACAAGGCGGCACGTGCGGCAAAAGCCCATGCGGCAGCCTTGTGAGGAAGACCATATTCAGAAACCGGAAGTTCAGACAGATAAGGAAGATATTCTGCAGCAGTCTGCATATCCTTGATAATCTGGTCATAGTTCATCAGAACTGATGCAGGACGAGGCTCGTCCATCTTTGAAGGCTCTGTATCGTGCAGGATGATAGGAATACCACCGTTAGGACCATTGTCGCCATAATAAGGGGCAATCCAAAGCATACTGAGTCCACGCCAGAAATATGCGGTACCGACAGCCTTGTTCTTAAGAACATCGCTTATAGTATTCATATTAGGTACAACATTGATAATATTGTTGGCCTTTGCATTTATCTGGTACATAGCAGGATATGTATCCTTGGCGTCACGTCCGTTGCTCGGAGACATCTGGAAGTTCCTGATCTGGTTGCCTTCATCCTGTTTACGTCCAACGGTCATATTGTCGCTGCAGCATTCAAACCACATTATGCCACGGCCGGTAACACCCTCCGAGTCATTGGAGACATTGGAATACAATGCCGCTATAGCTCCCCAAACATCAGCTTCAGTCTGCCATCCCTCCGGTCTTCCATATTCATCTGGATTCAGAAAATCAGAACATCCGGAAAGCAGAAATATACCGAGCAGAGAAATTATTGTCAATATAATTTTTTTCATCGCTTTCAACATTTATATTAGAAATTGAGATTGATACCGAAATTGAAGAATCGTGACAACGGATAGACACCTCTGTCGATACCATAGTTGCCTACTTCAGGGTCAATTCCTGAATATCCTGTAATAGTGCATACATTGTCAACGCTCGCATACACACGGATTCCTGGCATATATTTACCGAACTTAGGAAGAGTATAGCCGAGGGTGATATTCTTAAGTCTCAGATAATCTCCCTTCTCAATGAACAGGTCTGAGAATTTGGTATAGTTGCCATTCATATTGCCTGTAACACCCATCTCAAGACGAGGATATTTGCTGGACTCCGGATTGAAATCCCAAGTATTCAAAGCATCTGCACCGAGGTTTCCAGAACCATCGCCTCCGTTTCCTCCTCTAAGTCCCATCATTTTGAGACCGTTGTAGATATAGTTGCCTGCAACACCCTGGAACATAATGGAGAAGTCAAAACCTTTCCAGTTCAAAGAACCTCCGAATGAATATGTATGTACCGGAGCGTACGAACCGGCGAAATACCTGTCATCATCATTGATAATACCATTATTGTCAATATCAACGAATTTTAGGTCACCTACCTTTGCATCAGGCTGTATCAGGGAAGTTGCACCTGTCTCAGGGTTGGTCCAGGTATAGTTGTCAATCTCGTCCTGGGTTCTGAAAATACCGTCATTTTTGAACACAAGGAAAGAATACCACGGCTGACCAGCCTCAGAATAAAGGAGGGCTGTACTCATAAGGTTAGGATCATCGTGCCTTACAGGTCCTTCGCGAACTCCATAATCCTGAACATATCCTTTGTTGTATGAGTAGTTTGCCCATACATTATATGACAGCTGGCCGCGTGCAGCAGTACCGTTGTAGTTTGCTGAAAATTCCCAACCGCGGTTGACTACATTACCGACATTTCCCATAGGAGACTGGTTCAATCCAGCATGCGCAGGGGTAGGGATACGGTCGACAAGGTCGCTTGTTTTCTTGTTGTACCAGTCAACTGTGATATCCAAAGCATTGTTGAAAAGGGAAAGGTCGAGACCTACACTGGTCTGGATAGTAGTCTCCCATCTTGCATAATAGTTAGGACGTGTACTGAGGTATGTACCTGTCATATGATTGTCAAGATTCTGACCAAAAATGATCGGCCAGCTGTAATTCAACATTTCTGCACGTGTAACATCATTAGGATACAGGTCCACATTACCTACCTTACCCCATCCTGCTCTGAATTTCACAAGATTAAGGACATCCTTTACAGAAGAATTTCTGAAGAATGGCTCTGAACTCAATTTCCATGAACCGGAAACTGCAGGGAACCAGTCATAGTTCTTTGTTGAAGGAAGACGTGAAGATGCGTCACGACGGACACTTGCTGTGATAAAATACCTGTCATCGTATGAATATCCCGCACGTGCAATAAATGAAGCCATAGTCTCTGCGTAAACCGCCTCCTGAGGAGCTGTAGAACTATAGTCAGCCGCCTCACCCCAAAGAAGCCTGTTAGGATCTTCCGAGTTATAGTCTCTTGTGAAGATTGTACGTGAATGCGTCTTTTTGAAATCGGCGGTAAAACCACCCATTACACTGATATGATGTTTTCCGAAAACCTGAGCCCAGGAAATGGTCGTCTCGGAAAGCCAGTGGTTATCACGATACAGAGTCTGCGAACGATGGTTCTGAGAATTCTGAAGGCCAGGCTCTTTCATTACAGGATAGAACTCATCTGCTTCAGCATTTCTGAGATCAGCGGTGAATTCTGATTTGATAGTAAGAGATGTAATAGGCCTGATCTGGATACCTGTCGTAGAGAATACCTTGTTTTCAGGATAAAGACGATGCATTCTTTCCAATGCAGCGACAGGGTTGTAAAGAAGAGGAGCACCTGAAACGGTTCCAAGAGACCATTCTGGCTGCACACCTCCGAAATAACGGTTGCCGCTCTCATCAAGAGCATAGCTGCCGTCTTTGTTCATTTCATATACAGGAGCAGAACGCGGATACCAGGTTGCACCGATGATAGGTCCTTCGTGGCTGGTATTGACATTACCCTGTCCGTTGGTTATCTCAAAAGATACGCGCTCATAAAGTTTGAGCCATTTTGTAATGTTGAAGTCAGACTGGAGCTTTCCTGAGAATTTCTTGCTCCAGGTATTGAGGATTACACCTTTGTTGTCATCGTACGAAACGCTGAGAACAGACTGTATCTTCTCGCCCCCCCCGGAAACGGTCGCAGCATAATGCTGTTTCGAGCCGGTCCTGAAGATTTCATCAAGCCAGTTCGTGCGGGTGATATTTGCCCACTCATATACGGTAGGGTCAGCCATACCAGGTATAGTAACACCAGGATTGTTGGCAGCGACTTTTGCCCAGACATCACAATACTGCTGAGCATCAAGCATCTGAGGCAGTTTTGAGACTTTCTCAAGACCATACGAAGCATTCACATCCACACGTACCTTTCCGCCCTCAGGCTTCTTGGTAGTAATGAGCACGACACCTGCAGAACCTACAGATGCACCGTAGATAGCAGCGGAAGCCGCATCCTTCAAGACAGTGATGGTCTCGATATCCTCCACCATATAAGGAGCGTTAGGAACTCCGTCCACAACGAAAAGGACACCTGAACCGGAGTTGTAGTCACCGTCATTTCCCTTTGAACCACGTCCGCGGATAGAGAATGTCGGATTGGACATTGGGTCTCCGGACTGCATTACAGTCACGCCTGGAAGCTTACCCTGAAGGACTGTCGCAAGATTTGAAGCACGGCTTTTCAATCCCTGGTCAACCTTCATTGTCGAAACGGCCATTGAAAGGTCTTCCTTGCGCTCGGAACCATAACCGATGGCAACCACTTCTTCAAGCATAAT
This sequence comes from Bacteroidales bacterium, assembly GCA_009774765.1. Taxonomy (GTDB): domain Bacteria; phylum Bacteroidota; class Bacteroidia; order Bacteroidales; family UBA932; genus Cryptobacteroides. Next base: position 7,888 of record VSOK01000014.1, on the reverse strand, counting down.
TGCATCGGCCTGAAGTGAGAAATTGATGTTTCCTCTGTTAGAGACCTTGACTGTCTGAGTCTTGTATCCGATATATGAGGCCTCAAGCTCAGCATCCGGAGCGACCTGAATCTCATAACGGCCATTGACATCTGTAACGACACCTTCAACAGTACCCTTGAGAAGGACGGATGCCCCTATCAGAGGTTCGTTGGTATTGTCGGTAACAAAACCGGAAACAGTGATTTTGTCCTGCGCCAAAGCTGGCACAATGAGCATACAGAGAAATAAGCTCATCATAAAGAAACGCCCGAAAAACCGGTGTTTTCCAATAGACAAATTCATTTTCTTAAAATTTAATTGTTAATAATTAGTGTTAGTAAAATCAGTAAAAGTATTAGTTGATTTTTTCTCTTTGGTTATATTTTGGTATAAAATATGATATTTGTCTTATATATTTCTGTTTACAAATGTAGGATTTAAAGCCTCCAATCGGTGCGCTTTTTTGCGTGTTTTACTCCTCAAAAAGCGCATTAAGACAAATTGGAATTCATAGGCAACTGCAGAGCCGTCAAAGTAAACTTCAGAATACCTGACCCCCTTATAAGTCCCGACTTCAAGGAATCAGGAAACCATATTTTGTTCAACTTATGAGCAATTTTATGTATTTTCTATTTTGAATACAAATCAGTTACAGGACAGATATTATCAACCTTATCACTGAGCATTTTGAGCTCATCACATCTGCAATCAATACATATTACTGAATGGAGACACCTGAGGGCAACATTCCGGGCAGCCACAAAGTGTCAAGTACAGGCAATATGTAAAAAGGTTTCTCCCCTATCCTCCAATTCCTGTAAACCAGACGGATTTCATTTTTGCTGTCATAGGCTATGACACGCATAGTATAGCCGACTTCATAAGGATCCGGAAGTGAAAAAAAGAATGAATTAAAATATACTTTACCGTTTTCTTTATATACCGGGTCTTCCCGTTTCGGTTTAATAAATTCCAGAGAAAAAGTCCTGCCTGTCTTATGGAATGGGAAGGAATCAAATCCATTAAGAGAAATTATAAATGTATGTCCGTCTATAAACATTACACCTTCATATGCTCCATAATAAGAAAAATAATACTTATTGGGAAATATTGACATCATTGACAATGTGTCTGAACTCCATTTCTTTACCATAATATAGGCTTCCTTATCATAATACTCCTTTGATTTTTCTGATTCGACAAAACGAATCAGCTCATCAGACAGCCTGGGATCTGCTACCGCGTACTCAGGAAGCCTTACTTTCTTTACCGTTATCCAATCATACGTCTTGTATTCTGCAATTGACTGATATTTGTCCTGAGCATAAAAAGACATGGAGGAAAAGAAAAAAATTGTTAGCAGCAATAGGGTTTTCATTTTATTCAATATTTGGTTTTTCTGTCTTCTATGGAGTTTTTGTCAATGTAAAAACATACTTTTAGGAAAAAACAATGCATAATTGACACATACGATTTCACCTCGATGTTTTGCTGGAGTAAAATCACATTTACAGACAGCTTCAGCTGCATACAAAGCCGCAGCGTTGATATCCTCGTCTTCGTATTTTTTGAAAAATCCGTCAACCTTTGCCTTGCCTGTCTTATCAATGATTAAATTTATTATGACAGGGATACTCGGATGAAGTATTTTCTTGCTTACATTTATATTGGAGGACAATATTTTTTGTAGATCTTCATCCTGTTGAAACACTGCAGGGGTATCAACCAAAACATTACTATAAATGTATTTTTCATCATATTCTGTCAAAGAGACTCCACCAAGATATCGCTCCGCCAAACTTATTATATTGTCTATCGAAGGACTGTCCATTGTTCCGTTGTACGTAAACATTTTGCACAAAGTACCATCCTTGTGAAACGCTATCTGCCATATCAGAGGATCATAAATATAACCCTCATACTTTTTATTTGCTTTAAGCTCCTTTGCATTTATAGTTCCTGTAAACAAAAAAGGAAGTTCAATTCCTGAAACCTTCAAATCGATATCATCAAAATTCACCGTACTCATTCCTGTTGTATCATAATATTCCTCGGCATCCTCAAATATATCCACAAAATAATGGCAACTATCAGCGGAACAACACATTATCATATTATCAGGAGATCCCTTTTCCACATTTTGTGACACATATTCTTTGATAACAGATTTAGTAAAATCCGTCAAGTTCAAAGTTTGACCAAATGCCAACATACTATAGACGAGTCCTATAGAAAAAGTAATGATATATTTCATTTGTTAAATATTAAATAACAGTACATTACACCGATTATCTTATCCTTATTATATTGAGCAATATATGGGCTCTATCAAATAATTATCAGATTTCACAAACACATTAGCAATGGAGGGATTATACTGACGGGCACCGTAGTCTATATAAGGAGTACCGAAAAGGGACTGGTCCCCCTTGCTGTTGAAATGGAAACTGTTTTTCTGAGACCGCAGGCCATAAGGAGCTCTCAACAAAATCATCATATTGCATCATAATCTCTTTCCAGAGATTTTCCACCAGCAAGCAAATCTTCATAATCCACATTATATTCATAGTAATCCAAGGAACCTTTTTGAGCGCACGAAAGCACTATTGTTTTATTTTATTAATAATCAAGCTATAAGCATTTATAAAAATAGAAGGATCATAATCACTTGGAAAGGTATCAACCTTATCACTGAGCATTTTGATCTCATCCCATCTGCAATCAGCATCGGTGTCTTTAATAAACTTTGTCTTGAATTTAAAAACATCTGTATTCTTAACATACGATATGTATGTCTTGTCCCAATGTCCTGTTGGCAGGATATTTTTTCTCAAATATAAAGGATACCTTGTTTCATTATATTCCGGCTTTAATTCCGCCAAAACACCATTGCTATCAAAACATATAATATTACAAATCATATTCAATGGCAACTCCGTCTTATATTGGACAGCATAAAAATTTCTTTTCCCACAAAAGCGGCTGTCAAACTCAAATGTTGATAAAACTCTGTCAGAGAATATATAAGGAGTACCATCCAAAGGATATGGAATATAAATCAAAGGATGTTCATATATAATATTCTCATAAGTATTTATTGTATCTTCCATATAGGCAGTCGGCTTACGGGGATTTTTCATATTGCTTTTTGCAATAGCAAAGCCTTCACGGAGCAGGATACCCGGCGGTATATGTGATTTAATGTTTTTCTTTAAATACCTGCTTACAAGCACCTTTGGTGTAAGACTAAAATCATAATAGCCTGAACAGTACCGATATAAAATGTAATCTATTTCATCTGCATCTCCAACTGTATATGTTATTCTCGGAAACATATTCGTATCAAAGACATCACCATAATAGTCATCATCATACTTATATAAATTATATGAGTCACAGCAGAAGACTGTATCCAAAGGTCCGAGAGATACAGACCGAGACAATACATAGACATCTTCTCTTGCAGTAAAATCCGGCTTGCCTATTACAGAACTGTCAAACAGGACACTGCTGAAAACATATCTATCTGAAAAATCATCATAAATCAATGGATTTTCAAGGCGTATTCCACGGCTTGTATTATGCAAGAAAAAATAACTCAGACCATCTTCTTGAACATTGTTCCATCGTGTCAATAAGTATATAATTATCCCCAAAAACAAGATAACAACAATTAATATCTTTCTTTTAGTTTTCATATCAGAAATCTTACTCATATCAATACATATTACTGGCTTGAGACACCTGAAGGCAACATTCCGGGCAGCCACAAAGTGTCAAGTACAGGCAATATGTAGAAAGGTTTCTCTCCTATCCTCCAATTCCTGTAAACCAGACGGATTTCATTTTTGCTGTCATAGGCTATGACACGCATAGTATAGCCGAC
>VSOK01000014.1:0-3881 GCA_009774765.1 Bacteroidales bacterium | reverse complement strand
TCATCAGACAGCCTGGGATCTGCTACCGCGTACTCAGGAAGCCTTACTTTCTTTACCGTTATCCAATCATACGTCTTATATTCTGCAATTGACTTATATTTGTCCTGAGCATAAAAAGACAGGGAGGAAAAGAAAAAAATTGTTATCAGCAATAGGGTTTTCATTTTATTTAATATTTAGTTTCTCTGTCTTCTATGGAGTTTTTGTCAAAACTTATTAATTGTCTGGAATGCTTTAATATCCAAATTAAAATCTATTTTCGGCACAATATCGGATGAACAAACTATGGAAGCCCTCCAGGTTTACTCATAAGTTCATAGTGGTCTTTGTCATATCTGACAAACCAAATGGGAAATTCCGCCTCAATAGGATCAGGAAAATCCATGATATAATTCCATATTGAATCTTGTTTATCTTTTATGTCAAGAAATTCCACGATTTCTCTTTTCCCTGTCGAAGTGAAAGGATAAGGACCGTACTCTCCTAATGACAATATGAATGTGTGACCACAAAAATGCATAACTCCGTCATATGAACCATGACAGCAATCGGAAAACAAGTACATATTAGGAAATATTGACATAAAAGACCATATGTCCGTACTCTCTTTACAAAGCAATATATACCCGTCCTTGTCATAGTGTCTATGCTGATGTTTTTCTTCCTCGATGAACTTTGAAATCAAAGCTGTCATACTGCTGTCCATTGGTTCATACTCAGGCAGACGAACATTCCTGAGATAAATATAGCCCTTCTTTTTATATTCTTTGAGCGATAGCCAATCCCTACCATAAGATTGGCTTTGATAGAATACCGAATCTTCCATACAGGTATAACATATCCGGTTAGCGTCTTTTATTTCATATTCCAGCAGAGATGTCGCAAGAACAGAAACACAACTGTGTGTTTTTTGCTCTTTGAACGTATAATAATCCACCCCATAAAAAGAAAATGGACAAATGCACAAAACAATTATGAACACAACCTTTTTCATATCTTCTCTTGTTTAAGGTTATTTTCCAAATCGAGTATAAATATATGGATAAATATATACAAAAGTGCATTGGGGCTGAGATTCCATCAATCCTGTCTTATTTTCAATATGACTATTTCCAACTACATTTCTCCTCGAACCCTCCGCTCCAATCTTTATATAATCCCATTCAACAGCCATAAATTCAAACAAATTCTGAAATGTCTTTCGGGGCAACTCCCATAACATTTACAATAAAAACAGTTTTGGCTTCATGATTGTTACGTGTAAACTGGCCCTCATCAATTTCATCGTGTCTGCGGGCGACATATTGTTCTGTTCCTGTTATGACACGACGTTCCTCTTTTGTACCATATTCCGGATCCGAATCCTTTTCCTTGTCTGCATCCAATAGTATAGACAATTCAATCTGCCCTCACTCAATCGCAAAGTTAACAGGATTTCCGGGACAGAATGCGTATGGGCTGACAAAAAGCATTACTACAAAAACCAAAATATCTGCACCAACAATGTATAAAACTGTCAGTATGGCAATATGTCACCATACAGATATTTGGGATTATTCCAAAAAACGATGACTACAAAACTATATGTTGCAGATTCCGGAAATCCTTCCGTCTTCATCCATTTTAATGTACGGAACAATCCCGTAAAGTCACGACAGATATCCAACACAAATTCATTATCTTCCCTTTCTTCGCGACGTACAGACGTCATACGGATTTCTTCTACATTCAATTGCTCATTCAATAAAAGGTATGCATATATTTTAAGATTGAGATAATCATACTCATAATGCTTATTATGATTATCATAGTAAATGTCTATCATAGCCTTTTTCAAAGAATCACTCCCAATGGAGCAATCCACATATTTGCCGACAAAAGGTATAGCTTTCAAAGAATCACCTTGTTCAGTTAAATAATCATATCGAGCTATTATATCATCCATCCGGTAATTACCTGCTATAATTGATTTACCGTTGACATCAAAATTCCCCCAACTCCATTTACGGTTTTGGCAAAAACCGTTTGATGCACACAACAACAGCAACGAATATGCTATAAGTATAAGTTTAGAAGTCATATCCCAATCTTTTAGACATTAAAGTAGCTCTACAATCATATATAAAATAGTCCACACCAGGTTCTGTATGCCTGTACGGCAAGCCACGAAGATACAATATCGCGTGGCCGAATTCGTGGACAATGCCAACTGTCCTGTGATTCAATGTACCTTTGGCATTGATGATAATTTGAACATTACTGTTCATAGACATACTGATTGATTTCATAGGAACCAATGTCCTTCCCAAGTTACCATAAATGGTTCTCCCACTTTCCAAACCGTCAAGTTGGACAAAAGTGTCATCTTCATCATTCGTATCATAATCATATGGAGCACTAAATGCATAAAATGATACATTTCCATATTCATCCTGATGTTGATAATTATGTGCAATATCCAATTCCACCATCTGTTTACTATTTACTATTTCAGACAAATCATTTATAAACCAATCTGATGAATTTTCTGGTATTGACGCTGGATCTACAACCCCATTATTAAGGACTAAGTTTAAATCGCCCTTTTGAGCCAATCCATTATATATTGCTGTAAGTACAGACATATCAATTATTTTCAAGCTGTCCCCATCCGGATCAATAAAGTTAACGGGATTTCCGGAACAGAAAGCATACGGAGTGACGGGATAATACTTTTCGGCCAGAGGATTGACGGCATTCCATCGGGCAATTGCGGGATCATACTGACGGGCACCGTAGTCCATATAAGGAGTACCGAAAAGGGACTGGTCCTCCTTGCTGTTGAAATGGAAACGGTTTTCCGAGACCGCAGGCCATAAGGAGGTCCCAACAAAATCATCACCACGTATATCAGTTTTGACCTGTATCATAAACATTTAATAACTCCAGCCTTTGCTTCTTTTATTATGGTAAGATTCTTGACAAAATTTCAATAACACCTAACATTACATCTTTTTCATATTCAAAAGAATCGGCACCATTCATCTTGCTTCTACAATAATCAGCATATTTCCGAGCCAATGACATCACACAAAGATGCGGCAACTCGACCTGATATTTATCACAAAATTCTTCAAGCAACACTATATCATAATCTCTTCCCCAATATCTTCCCTTTTCAACATCATAGTATATCTCAGAAGTATAAGGAGCGTTTTTTGTGAGAGTGCTGACAAAAATTTCTGTATATATTCCTGTTCTTTTTAGATTCCGACAGGGAATGAAATGGCTATATCTGCTGCCACCACGCACCTTCAATAAATCACCAAACAAATCATTCGAAAGACAATACAGCAAATAATTCACCACACGTTCATCAATATCGTGAACGTACCTTGCCTTTTCATAAAACAAAGACATTATGTCCAATATCAAATTTATATCATCACCACCTGTATTCCACCTACAGACGAGTACAGTCTCATTGCTAAAGCAAAATATATAACAAGGTACACTCAGTCCAAAAACACGTTTGTTTTCTCCATAATAATCTAAATAACCATACATACATCTTTTTACAAAGTCATCGCCATTGCTTCCGATCATTGCCAAAAATCCTGTGCCATCAATATAATCTGGATCCAATTCAAATTTCTCTATACACATTTGATGAAGTTCAGTTCCATCAATAAACCATCGCGCATCAAAATATCCCCCAGGCCCTAAAGATTTTCCACCAGCAAGCAAATCTTCATAATCCACATTATATTCATAGTAATCCAAAGAATCTTTTTGAGCATATGAAAGCACTATACTGAAAACAAAGAAAAAATAAGATAAGATCAATTTCATAACATTATCGTTTTAATAACCGTGGACCATTATATGTTATTATATACATA
>VSOK01000013.1 GCA_009774765.1 Bacteroidales bacterium | reverse complement strand
TTTTTGTTATAGATGAAATTTATGTAAAGTATTTGTTATTTTTGTGCTGTTGAAATGAATTCAGGCAGAATGATGATCGGGAAAATTTCGTCAATATCCTTATACATAACGGTTTTACTTGTTTCGCCTGCTGCCCTTCACGGGCAGGAGACAATCGTGGATTCTTCGGATGTCGTGTCCGTGGACAGCCTTGCCTTGTCTGCACGGGTTTCTGAACGTGCGGACAGTCTTATGCGGGTTGCCGATTCTTTGCGTAAGGAATATGATTTCGCCAATGCGCTTGCGGTATGCCGGGAAGCTTTGGAACTCCCTGTGGATTCTTTGGAGAGGATCGGGATTGAAGACAGCAGGCTGTTGTGTGAAAACGGGGCGAATATGCTCGATTTCGTGTACAGGCCCTCGGTGGTCGCACGTAAAAAAGTGTCGCTCAATGATTTTTTTCTGTATTATCCTTTGGAGGACAAATCCTGGCATCCGGTCCCGGATGTTCTTGACGGCAGTTCTGGGCATCCGTTCTCCAGGGCGGTTTATGCCGGAAAAGGTGACAGGGAGATCTATTTTTCCGCTCGTGATGAAGGAGGCTCAAGAAATCTTATGTGCACCGTGTTCAACGATTCCCTTTGGACCGCTCCTTCATTGCTCAATGAACATCTCACTTCTTCAGGAGACGAAATATACCCTATGCTTTCCCCTGACGGCAAATCGTTGTATTTCTCGTCGTCGGGACTTTACGGAATGGGCGGATATGATATTTATGTGTCGTCCTGGGACGAAGAGTCAGGAGATTGGGGCGTTCCTGTAAATCTCGGGTTCCCTTATTCTTCCCCGTATGATGATTTTCTTTTTGTGAATACCGACGATGGCAGATATACTGTGTTCGCCTCCAACAGGGACTGTACAGCGGACAGTGTGAATGTCTATGTGCTGGAGTATGACAACATGCCTATAAGCGGTGCGGTTGAGGATATGGCGGAGCTGCGTAGGATTATGTCTCTTGAGCCTGCCGCAAAAGACAGTGTCGCTCCTGCGGAAGATGACGGAATTCCGGAGAATGTCGATACCAGGAGGTATATGGCAAAAATGGAGGAGGTGAGGTCGTTGAAAGATTCGCTGTATATCTATGGGCAGTCTCTGGACAAGGAGAGAGTGCGTTTTGCTATGAGCGATGACGTTGAGGAGAGGGCTGTCCTTACGGCTGAGATATTGCGCCGGGAGGAGGCCATACCAGTGATGCAGGATTCTCTGGACAGGGCTACGGCGTTGCTTCAGCAGATTGAGATGGAGTTCCTTTTCAGCGGAGTGGTCATCGATCCTGAAAAAGTGTATGCCGCTTCCGAAGCTGCGTATGATGAAGATGTTGAATATTCATTTGTACGGATGAATATCGGTGACACGTTGGATATGGCGTTTGAAGAGCCTGCGGATGAATTTGATTATTCGTTTATGATTCTTCCAGAAGGGCGTTTCGCAAAGGATAATACGATTCCTGCCGGGGTGGTCTATCAGATTCAGATTTTCAGTGTCGCAAGACCGGCTTCCGTCGCCCAGCTCAGAGGCCTCAGTCCTGTTTTCGTAAGCGATTCTTCATCCGGGAAATACACTTATAGCGTAGGTGTGTTCAGGACTTACAATGATGTGCTTTCAAACCTCAACAAAGTGAGAAGGGCAGGGTTCAAAAGTGCGTATATAGTTGCTTATATTGACGGTAAATCAGTCTCGGTCGCAACGGCCAGGGCTATGGAAAAGAAAAAATAGATATTTATGGGATTTATATTGACATTGATTCTTGTCGGAGTTCTGCTTCTTCTGGCGGAAATCCTGCTTATACCGGGTGTCGGGATAGCCGGTGTCCTTGGACTCATTTCCCTTATTGGTTCAAGCGTGTATGCTTTCTATGTGCTGGGGATGACTGCCGGTACTGTCGTCACTGCGGTCAATGTTGTCCTGGTTGTGGGGCTCACCGCCTATATTCTGCGGGAAAAGACCTGGAAGAAGTTCACCTTGAATACCAACATTGAATCCAAGGCTCTGCCTGACAATGAGGAACAGCTTTCCATCGGTGACAGAGGGAAGACTATAACACGTCTTTCTCCGGTCGGTTCAGCCAGGTTCGGTACTGTTTCGTATGAGGTGAAGGCTCTTGAGGGGATGATTGATTCAGGCGTCGCTGTAGAGGTGGCTCTGATTGAAAACAACAAGGTTTTTGTAAAGCCTTTGGACTCAGAATTCTGAAGGAATACATAATTTATCAGGAACATTAATTTTTTTACTATGGAATTGACTTATATTGTCGTATGGGTTGCCGTTGCCATCGTGGGACTGGTGATTCTGCTTTGGTTTTTCCCCGTGACCCTATGGTTTCAGGCCCTTATCTCGGGAGTCAGGGTTTCTCTTGTGCAGCTTGTGCTTATGAGATGGAGGCAGGTCCCTCCGGGAACGATCGTTATGGCTATGATTACCGGTACAAAGGCCGGTCTTAAATTGGATGCGAATGAACTTGAGGCACATTATCTTGCCAAGGGAGATGTTCCCAAGGTCGTCAATGCGCTGATTTCGGCTGACAAGGCCAATATCGCATTGGATTTCAAGATGGCTGCAGCGATTGACCTTGCCGGACGTGATGTGTTTGAGGCTGTGCAGATGTCTGTCAATCCGAAGGTGATCAATACGCCTCCTGTGACGGCTGTGGCCAAGGACGGTATTCAGCTTATCGCAAAAGCCCGTGTGACTGTGCGTGCGAATATCAAGCAGCTTGTCGGAGGAGCAGGAGAAGAGACGGTGCTTGCACGTGTGGGTGAGGGTATCGTATCAAGCATCGGTTCTGCCGAAAGCCACAAGCAGGTGCTGGAAAATCCGGATTCAATATCGAAAGTGGTTCTCAACAAAGGACTTGACGCAGGTACGGCATTTGAAATTCTTTCAATTGACATAGCCGACATTGATATAGGAAAGAATATCGGTGCATTCCTTCAGATAGATCAGGCCGAGGCGGACAAGAATATCGCCCAGGCACGTGCGGAGGAGAGAAGGGCTATGGCTGTGGCACTTGAGCAGGAGATGAAAGCGAAAGCACAGGAGGCCCGCGCCAAGGTGATAGAGGCTGAATCTGAAGTTCCTCTTGCTATGGCAGAGGCATTCCGCAACGGAAATCTCGGTATTATGGACTATTACAAGATGAAGAATATCCAGGCTGATACAGAGATGAGAGAAAATATAGCGAAAAACTAAGATCAATGAAAAAACTGTTTTTCATTGCCGAAGTCAAAGCTTGATATGAACTTTAAGTTCAAATATTGCAAAACAATAATTTTGTTGTATCTTTGCATTCCCGATTGAATGGACAGGTCGGTTTCCTTTATGGAAACAAGTTCTTCTGCAAGCCACGCAGACCTGAATGACCTGCTTTCAGGGAGATTGGTGAGATGGGTGAGTGGCTGAAACCACCAGTTTGCTAAACTGACGTACGGGCAACCGTACCGGGGGTTCGAATCCCCCTCTCACCGCCAAGACTTACAGCTGCCGGTCAAAGACCGGTGGCTGTTTTCTTTTTAACCCGGGTTAAGCAAAGCTTGGGGCAAGGGATAAAAGGCCTGGTGGACATTTAGTAGGATGTCTCGTGTTTTTCAGTCCGGTCGGCAAAAGTGGATTGAATGGCTCTCCACATATCTTCCACCTTCAGTGGTAATGGGCTGATAATCAATGAAAATATACTTGCAGTGGAAAAAATCAGCATCCACCTTCAGTTACAAATAGTTGACAATCAGCTTAACTTGACTGAAGGTGGCGACCGGTGGCATAGAATAGGTGGGTCTCTGCAATATGCTGTCTGTCAGTCGGTTGCAAAACAGTATGGCCCATACAAGATATACTGTTTTATAATTCATTGATCTTCATTTGATTGCAAAGGCCCCTGCCCGTTGTACCGGGCTTGTGCGGTTGTATACGGTGTGCTATGCCGGTTATGTCGTGGCTCGTGGGGCATATCGTATATACCGGACACAGCTATACGATATTCCTGTCCGCAGATGGTTTACGGACAAATGGCTAAAAAAATAGCACAGGAAATATCTTTGTCAATTCTTCAGGCTTCGAAAAAAGCCTGAAGAATTGTTTTGTGGTGTCCTGAAAGTACGATATGGTGGTTCCCTATAGGATTCTTCAGGAAATAGTCAGCTATATCTTCTGTCCGGAGCACAATCTGTGTACGGCAGAGATCCTGTTTGTACTGGTTTTTAAGCAGAGAGGCCTCAGAGATGAAACAGCGTGAAAGGTCACCTGAAAGTTTGAAGACAGTTACATCCCCTTCCGGCACCTCCCCGTGGATAGCTACGCCTATGCCGGATTCGAAATGAGTGTCAAACGAATAGCTGCGCACCATATTCAACGGTATCGTGCAGTGGGCAAGCAATATCTCTCCTGTTTCTGGGTCTATGCTGGATGGATTGCACTGGAATCCCGGCGATCCTGTCACTGCCTGTGATACGGCCATCGTAAGGAGTGCTGGAATATCTCCTTCGCATCCTGCAGGGATACCTTCACTGTTGAGTATGGCCAGAGCGAGGCATCCTGTGTTGCCTATGGCTTCAAGAAGGTCAAAGCATCTGATGGTCAACCCTGAAAGTTTGTGTTTCTCTATTATTCGTTTCAGACCTCCATATATGTTCAGGGCATCTTCCCAGTATGGCTTGATCTTTTCAGGGAGAGTGGCGGCCTTTTCTGCAGCAGCTTTGACTATGCTGTTGGAAGGATATTCTTTTTTGGCGATCTCCTCTATCAGCTCGGAAATAGGGATGTCAACTAAAGTGATTCCTGTTTTCTCTTTGACTTTCGTGTAATCTGCTCCGGATGAAATCAGCCAGTCCGACGGCTGCCCTATGACTCCGAGGTTCGTCCCCTGCAGCTTCTTTTTTGCCTTGTCGACCTTTGTAAGCAATGCGAGCCTTCCTGCTATATAGCTGCAGCTGCCGTGTATGATTTCTCCTGAGCATTCATTCTGCCGTAGAAAAGACATAATTTCCATAGACGCTGCCAATGAATTGCTCTTTCCTGAAGTAAGAAGCCTTACAGGCCTGTCGTATCCTGATTCTGAAGTACGTACTTTATCGAAGATCTGCTTGAAAAGCCCTTCTGTACCTCCTGTACGGACATATATCACATCAAGGTCATCTGTTCCGAAATCGGAGTAGTCCGAGCCTTTGAATACAAGTTCGTATGAATCGTTGCCTTCGGCATAAGATTCAAGGTTTTCTCCTATTTCTTCAAGGAATGTTGCAGAAGCGGTGTTCAAAGCCTTTTCATCGTGCAAAGGAGAAGTCAGAGTGTAAATACCTATTTTCATACAATCATTATGGTTTGTCAAACATATAGACACAATATTTTCAAAAATACTCATAAAATCCAGAATGGCAAAAAATAGGTAGGCTTCTGGATATTTCAACGAAAAAGCCCCGGTGCATATCGCATCGGGGCTTGTATTATGGTGTTGCAAAAAGACTATTTGAACTGAGCGAACTCGATGTCTTTTGCAGCTCTGGCTGCAAGTTCCTTGCATTTGCCTGCTTTCTCAAGGTTTGCCTTCACTGCATCAGCTTTGCCCTGACGTGCTGCGATGACAGCTTTGAGGTAAGCTGATTTAGGGCATTCGCATTTGATAGCAGCGGATGCTTTGTCAAGTTTGCCTGTAAGGATGTATGCAAGAGCTTTGTTTTCGCAGCACTCTGCGTCAGCAAGCTTAGCCTCAGCCTCAGCGTATCTGCCGTTGAGGATGTCAACAACAGCAGCATTCTCTTTGGCAGCCTTTGTTCCGGCAGCAGCGAAAAGTTTGCCTGCTTCAGCAAGATTTCCTTCGCGGAGAGCGATTACGCCTTTTGCATTCTGGTAGTCACCGTCCTGTGTCTTCACTTTGTCAAGAGCTTTCTTTGCCTTGTTGAGGTCATTGTCGTTGAGGTAGACTACAGCAATGTTGAACTGTGCACGTTCGCTGTTGTATTTCTCTACAGCCTTGTTGTAAAGGGCAAGTTTGTCTTTGCTTTCTTTTACGAGAGTTGCAGCACGGAGAAGTGCCTCTTCGTCAAGAATGTCGATGTTCTCCTCGATAAGCTGGAGAAGCTCTTCGCTTGAGTAGTTTGTGAACTCTACATTTGCGATGAATCTTGCACGGCGGAGCTCAGGAAGAACCTCCTTAGCAAGAGTCTTGTATACAGCCGACATATTTTTGATCTCTCTTTCGCGGACAGCAGGGTCGCTGTACATAGAAAGTACGCGGATGATGAGGTCTTTGTCCTCAAGGTCTGACTCGGAAACGAGCTCCTGGAAACCTTTCCAGTCTTCACCTACGCTCTTCACATTTACAGGAGCGTCAGCCTCGTGTTTCTTGGTCACTTTCTTGAATGCTTTCTCTGCACTCTTTGAACGGTTGTCGGAAAGTTTGTTGTTCATATCCTCTTTTCCGTCCGGAGATGCGTATGCAACGATGTCTGTGCTTGTGAGGGCTTTGCGCTCGTTGTTCTTGATCTCGTCAAGAGCTGCCTGGAAGTCTTTTACTGACTGTGACTTGAGCTCGCTGTTTCTTACAGCTGAACTGCTGATGGTGTAAAGGATCTGTCCCTCTGCAGTCTGTTTGATGATTTCCTGATAGTTGTCTGCCTTGAAATCAACTCTTCCGTCTTTCTCGACAAGCATATAGGTGGTATTGGCTCCGTCAGCGACTTTCTTTGCAGGAAGATCAGCTGTCTTTTTGCCGTATTTCACTACACCGCGAAGTTCAAGGTAGCTTTTTTCCATACCTGGAGCATAGTCGAATTTCACTTTCTTTGTGATTGTTGCTCCATCTGAAGGAACTACCTCATAATTGTCTTTCACTTTTTCTCCCTGGAAATAGAAAGGAGCCATCTTAGCCTCTCCGCCCTCATAGACAATCACCGGAGTAACCTCGAGAATTGCTTTAGGATGGAAATACTTGGCCGGATACGTAACGGAAACAGATGCTTCGATTTTACCGGCAACTACTTCAAGAACAGCTGGATCGCTTGATACGGTCACGTTCTTTGCCTGTTCTGCCATTTTCTGAGGCGAGCTACAAGCTACGGCAGCGAGTCCGAGAACGGCACTGGCCAGAATTTTAATACCTTTATTCATTGCTTATAAATTAAAATATGTTTTGATGTTTATTTTGTACTTTACGCTCGGCTTGACCGTTTGTTTTACAAAAATGCAAACTAAGGCAAATATAATTATATATTTTAATTTTTTCGCATTTGAGATGTATATTTTGACGGCTTTTCTTAACTTTGTCGCATTATGACGACTCAGGAATTACAGACATTAAAAAATAAATTTGATATAATCGGCAACGATCCGGTACTCAACAGGGCGTTGGAAATTTCGGTTGCCGTCGCTCCTACGGACCTTACGGTCCTTATCAGCGGAGAGAGCGGAGTCGGCAAGGAAAACATACCCAAGATAATACATCAGTTCAGCCGTCGCAGGACAGGGAAATATTTCGCCGTCAACTGCGGCGCCATTCCGGAGGGGACTATTGATTCGGAGCTGTTCGGCCACGAAAAAGGTTCCTTTACCGGGGCCAATGAAATGCGTAAAGGATATTTTGAGGAAGCTGACGGAGGAACCCTGTTTCTGGATGAAATAGGTGAACTGCCCCTTGCGTCTCAGGCAAAGCTGCTGAGGGTCCTGCAGTCGGGAGAGTTCATAAGGGTAGGTTCTTCAAAGGTCCTGAAAACGGATGTAAGGGTTGTGGCTGCGACCAATGTCAACCTGATCTATGCCGTGTCCAAAGGAAAATTCCGTGAGGACTTGTATTACAGGCTCAATGCTGTTCCTGTGATAATGCCTCCTTTGCGTGAACGTCAGGAAGATATCCATCTGCTTTTCAGAAAGTTCGCTTCGGATTTCGCTGAAAAGTACGGTATGGGCAAGGCTGTCCTGTCCCAGGATGCCATAGCTCTTCTGAAAAGTTACAGGTGGCCGGGCAACATCCGCCAGCTGAAAAATGTCGCGGAGACTGTATGTGCCCTTGAGTCATACAGGATTGCTGCCAGAAATGAAATAACTGCGGATATACTTTCGGCTTATATTCCGAAGGATGATTCCAATATGCTTCCTGTGAAATCGTCATATTCCCAGGATGATACTATGAATCCCGGAGAAAGGGAGGCTATAATAAGAATGATATACCAGCTTCGTCAGGAAGTCGATTATCTGAAGGAGCTTATAGGTGATGCCCGCCTGCATCCTCAGCTTCCTCACCATCCGGTGATTCCGGAGAATGAGCATACTGCCGTGCACAGCGTGGCGGATCCGGAATGGCAGGATATCGATGAAGGGGAAGTATATCACGCCGTGCCGAAGATTGATGATGTAGAGGAGCCTGACGAGCAGGACAATACCGACTTCTCAATAAGGAAGGCCAAAGATGATATGATACGTAAGGCTCTGGACAAATATAAGGGCAACCGCAAGCTTGCCGCGGCTGAACTGGGCATATCGGAGCGAACATTATACAGAAAACTAAAGGAGCTGGAGAAATGACAAGGAAATTTAAGATACTGTCGGTTGTGCTGATGTGCGCCGTTCTGTCCGCTGTAGCTATGCTCGTTCATTCCTGTGGGATATATTCTTTTACCGGAACTTCGATACAGTCGGACGTACAGACGGTTACGATTGATTATTTTGAGTATAAGGCATTGAGGGTCAACCCTTCTCTGAGCAATGAAATTACCGAGGCCCTTAAGGATAAGTTCAGGAGGCTTACCAAGCTTGAGCAGGTTGACGAGGATGGCGACCTTGAAATACGCGGTGAGATCATAGGGTATGATGTGAAGGCTATGGCGGTTACGGCCAATGAGGTTGCGGCCCAGAACAGGCTTACCGTCAATGTCAAGATAAGTTTTATGAACAGGAAATATCCAGAGGATGACTTTGACGCGAAATCGTTTTCGGCGTATGCCGATTTTGATTCCGCCCAGTCTCTTGATGCTGTGGAGGCTTCTCTTTGCGAAGAGATCATAGAAAAGCTCTGCGAGGATATTTTCAATGCGACTGTCGCAAACTGGTAGGACTATGGGAGGATATATTGATCTGAAATCACTTTCACTGGAATCCCTTGCAGGGATAGTGAATGTCTATCCCTGGTTCGCGGCTGCACGTAAGGAGCTGGGAGCCAGGATGAGTGCGATCGGAGGCTGGAGCGAAGCCCAGTATGCCGATGCTGCGATGTATATCCCTTCAAGAAGGAAAATAGCGGATATGGTGAGAGCGGGACGCAGGGTCAACTGTTCCGACAAGGATGTAGCCGACATAGTCAAGGCTTATATTCAGGAAAGCAGGATGTCTGAAATCGGGGACCGTGCCGAGAAGAAGGAGCGTAAGGTATATGTCGCCGGAGGGGATTATTTTTCAAAGGACCAATATGAGAAGGTAGGGGACAGGGGACTTCCGCGTTTTTCATGGAAATCCGGCAATAATGATCCTGGTTCCGGCAATGTGGACGGATATGAGGCCGATATGGATTTCTGTACGGAGACATTGGCGCAAATATATGCTGAACAGGGATATTATGACCAGGCTAAAGACATTTATTCCAAACTAATTTTGGCATATCCGGAAAAAAATGCTTACTTTGCAGCCCTTATTGAAAAATTAAACGTAGAAATTTAAAAATTAAGATAAAATGAATGTCGTATTTACAATTCTGACAGTGCTTGTAATCCTTGCCAGTGTGCTTCTTACGATTGTGGTCCTGCTTCAGAACGGAAAAGGCGGTGGACTTGCAAGCAACTTTGTTGCCGGTAACCAGACTTTCGGTGTACGTCAGACAGCTGACATACTTGAGAAGATTACATGGGGATTGGTTGCTTTCGTGTTTGTCGTGTCAGTTATTACCACCTTTGCAACAGGCAATAAGAGCAAAAGTGGAGTGGATATCACCGACAAGGTGGAAAACATTGCAACAGAGCAGGTTCCTGAATTTCCTGCAGCTCCGCTTCCTGCAGAGAATCCTTCAGCTGAAGAGTAATCTCCGATTGTCCGCCCTGCTGACATAATGTCAGCGATTCGGGTTTTGGAATATAATTTGACAATGGTCGTCTGTCCGCGTAACAGACGGCCTTTGTTTTATGCCGTCCTGTCTCAGCGGCGGATAAAAAGGAGATGAATATGGGAAACAATAAATTTGAAAATCTTGAAAAATTTGCCGTCAATCTCAATGAGAGGGCGGTACAGGGTAAATTGGACCCTGTAATCGGCAGGGATGAGGAGATCCGCAGGGTACTCCAGATTCTTAGCCGCAGAACTAAAAACAACCCGATCCTTGTCGGTGAACCGGGTGTAGGTAAGACTGCTATTTCAGAAGGTATAGCAGAAAAGATTGTTGACGGACAGGTGCCGGAAAATCTGAAAAACAAGAAAATATATTCACTTGACCTCGGAGCCCTTATTGCCGGAGCCAAATATCAGGGAGAATTTGAAGAGAGGCTGAAGGGAGTCGTCAAGGAAGTGGTGGACAGCGAGGGTGAGGTGATCCTCTTTATAGATGAGATTCATACACTCGTAGGCGCGGGACGGACATCCGGAGCTATGGATGCATCCAATATCCTGAAGCCGGCTCTCGCGAGAGGTGAGCTTCGTACAATAGGCTCTACGACTCTTGACGAGTATCAGAAATATTTTGAGACTGACAAGGCCCTTGAAAGGCGTTTCCAGATGGTGATGGTGGACGAGCCGTCGCCTGCGGAGTCCATATCGATTATGCGCGGGCTCAAGGAGAGGTATGAGAACCATCATAAGGTACATATAGAGGATGATGCCCTGATTGCAGCTGTGGAGCTGTCGCACAGGTATATCACCAACAGATTCCTTCCGGACAAGGCGATTGACCTTGTGGATGAGGCGGCTTCAAAACTCAGGCTGGAGATGAATTCGGTGCCTGAGCCTATTGATGACCTCAACAGCAGGATACGCCAGCTTGAAATTGAGCGTGAGGCAATCAAAAGGGAAGGAGTATCTCTTAAGATGGACAAGATCAGGCAGGAACTGGAAGATCTGAACACTCAGAGAGATGTGCTTATGAAGAAATGGGAAGAGGAGAAAAACATTCTTTCCGGGCTTCAGGAGGCGCGTCAGCAGATCGAGGACTATAAGGTACAGGCTTCAAATGCGGAAAGGGCAGGCGACTATGGCAAGGTAGCGGAAATCCGTTACGGAAAGATGGCGCAGGCAAAGGAGAAGATAGACCTTCTGACTGCAAAACAGGCTGAAATAAAGGATCCTATAATCAGGGAATCGGTTACTCCTGAAGACATTGCCGAAGTGGTCGCAAAATGGACAGGAATTCCTGTGAAGCGTATGCTTGAAAGTGAGAGGGAGAAACTGCTCCGTATGGAGACGGAACTTCACAGAAGAGTCGTCGGACAGGATCAGGCTATAGCTGCCGTGTCGGATGCGGTGCGCAGAAGCCGTGCTGGTCTTCAGAATGAGAAGAGGCCGATCGGATCATTCCTGTTTATGGGTACGACAGGAGTCGGAAAGACAGAGCTTGCGAAGGCTCTTGCGGAATTCCTTTTCAATGATGAGAATATGATTACCCGTATCGATATGAGCGAGTATCAGGAACGTCATTCCGTAAGCCGTCTCGTAGGTGCGCCTCCGGGATATGTCGGCTATGATGAAGGCGGTCAGCTGACCGAGGCCGTCAGGAGAAAGCCTTATTCTGTCATACTTCTTGATGAAATAGAGAAGGCGCATCCTGATGTGTTCAACATATTGCTGCAGGTGCTTGATGACGGGCGTCTTACGGACAACAAAGGACGTACTGTCGATTTCAAGAACACTATCCTGATAATGACTTCAAATGTGGGTGCGGATGTCATACAGAATTATATGGACAGGCTGCCGGCATCTTCAGATGACGCTGAATCCATGGATAAGCGTGCGGAAATGTTGGCTGAGTGCAGGAATGAAGTGCTTGAAATCCTCAAAAGGACGGTCCGTCCGGAGTTCCTCAACAGGATTGATGAAATCATAATGTTCGAGCCTCTTTCACAGGACGACATAAGGGAGATTCTGCATCTTCAGATGGATGACCTTACAAAGAAACTGGCGGAAAACGGGGTAAGAATCAGCTTTACCAAAGAGTTTGAAGACTACCTCAGCACCAAAGGCTATGAACCGGCATACGGTGCACGTCCTGTCAAAAGGCTTATGCAGCGTGAACTGGTCAATCTGCTTGCAAAGTCCATCCTTGACGGCAAGGTACACCGGGACTCCATTATAGAAGTCGGAATGGAAGACGGACAGATCACCATCAGATAAATCCATCCTTCCGGGATATACGGAAGATGATATATAACGGACAAGCGTTCCTTCAAAAGAGGAACGCTTGTCTTATTATGCCGTCTGACGTGATGACAGACTGATGTTATTAGCAGTTCATTGCACCGCAGCAGTGGATAACCTGTCCGCTTACGTATGAAGAGAGAGGTGATGCAAGGAAGAGAGCCACATTTGCCACATCCTCCGGAGTACCTCCACGGCGGAGAGGAATCTGTTTTGCCCACTCCTCACGCACTTTGTCTGAAAGGGCATTTGTCATATCGGTAATGATGAATCCTGGCGCAATGCAGTTTGCACGGATTCCGCGTGGACCCATTTCTTTTGCGATTGATTTTGCAAGTCCGATAAGTCCTGCCTTTGAAGCCGAGTAGTTGCACTGTCCTGCGTTTCCGGAAACTCCGACCACTGAAGACATGTTGATGATGCTTCCCTCACGCTGTTTTGCCATGATAGGTGTGCAGGCGTGGATGAAGTTGAATGCCGATTTGAGGTTCACTCCGATGACAGCATCCCACTGTCCTTCTTCCATTCTGAGCATCAGACCGTCTTTTGTGATACCTGCATTGTTTACGAGGATATCAATACGTCCGAACTCTTTGTGGATTTCATCCACTACTGTATGTGTCTGCTCAAAATTTGCTGCGTTTGATGCGTAGGCCTTTACCTTTACACCGAAAGCTTCGATTTCTTTTACTGTAGCTTCTGCCGCCTCGTTGACTACGAGGTCAGTGAAAGCGATGTTTGCTCCTTCTGAAGCGAATTTCAAGGCAATGGCCTTACCTATGCCTCTTGCCGCACCTGTGATGACGGCTACTTTTCCATCAAGAAGTCCCATGTTTTTATTGTTTAGGTTTATAATACTTCAAATGTTTTCTGCATTTGACGCCACAAAAATAGTTTCAGATTAAGAGAATGCAAAATATTTTAGACAAAATATCTCTTTTCGTTGCTGTCCAGGACTATGAAAATGAATAAAAGGACAGTGAATGCCAGCAGTGACGAGCCTCCGTAGCTTATGAAAGGCAGAGGGATTCCTATGACCGGCATAAGTCCTATGGTCATTCCTATGTTTATGAACAGGTGCATAAATATGCAGCTTGCTACGCAGTACCCGTATATGCGCGTGAAAGATTCCTTGCTGCGCTCGGCGTTGTGTATTATCCTTCCTATTAGGAACACATAGATTAGTATGACCGTCGTCGCTCCGACAAATCCCCATTCTTCGCCTATTGTACAGAATATGAAGTCCGTACTCTGTTCAGGGACAAATCCGTATGTCGTCTGGGTCCCGTTGAGGTATCCTTTTCCTAAAAGCCCTCCTGATCCGATGGCTATCATGGACTGGTTGACATTGTATCCTACTCCGGAAGGGTCTTCTTTCATTCCGAGGAGGACTTCGATGCGTTTGCGCTGATGGTCCTGCAGTACATTGTTGAACAGGAAATCTGCGGAATAGACCAGAAGGATGCCGCTTGCAAGGGCAGCGACTACAAGATATGTGAATATATGCCGTTTCCTGTATGCATGATACACCACGACAGGAATGGCTATGCCGATAACGGCAAGCAGCAGGTAAAGAGGGTTGAAATTCAGCAGGAATGTGCCCGGGGTCTCCGTTGTGCTGATGATTTTCCTGAGGGCTGACGGTATGAATGACAGCACAAGCAGCGTGGGGAAATATTTCTTCCACCAGTCTTTCATCTGGCCTGTGCAGACGGCGTTGCAGAACGATGTCACTACGGCGAGAAACATTATGGCTGCGTATGGAGACACCATAAGGGTCATTATGAAAAGCACGATTGCCATTCCTATTATGAACAGAAGCCATCCGGACAATCCTTCCCTGTACAGGACAAATGCGAATCCGACATATACAAGTGCCGAACCGGTCTCGTTCTGGGCTATGATTATCAGCATCGGAAGCAGTATGATTCCGGCCACTGTAAGGAAATTCCTGGTTTTGGACATCTTGAATCCGAACTGTCCCATAATGGTGGCCAGCATAAGGGATGTGGATATCTTGGATATTTCCGCAGGCTGGAACCTGACCTGTCCGAATTCAAACCAGGACCGTGATCCCTTTGCCTCCGTCCCCAGAAAAATCACTGCTATGAGCAAGATGATCACCGATATATATACGGCAAGGGACAGGCTCTCGTAAATCCTCGGGTTGAATGCAAATATGATAAGTACGGCCGCCACTATGCTGATTCCCATCCATATAAACTGCTTTCCGCTTCTTCCGGAAGGGTCGAATATGCTTGACGGCTCTGAAGAATGTATTGAAGCATAGATGTTTATCCATCCGATGACAATCAGCACGAGATAGCACAGAACAAGTGCCCAATCTATATTTTTGAACAGTCCGTTTCTTGAAGTTGTCATAGTCTAAGGTTTTACTTTGTCCATAAGATTTCCCTCCAGAACTCTCTCTTCAAGCGGTTTCCGCGATGCGGAAATCTCCCCGTTGAGATATTGTTCAACAAGCAGCGATGCTATAGGTGCTGCCCATCTCGCTCCGAACGAACCGTTTTCAATATATGCAGCCACAGCTATCTTGGGATTGTCCTTCGGTGCGAAGCAGATGAATACAGAGTTGTCGTCTCCACGCGGATTCTGTGCAGTACCTGTCTTTCCGCATATTTCAAGGCCTTTTACGGCAGCTACGCTTGCTGTTCCTCCGCTTCCGTATCCGCTGTTCACTGCTTTGTACATTCCGCTGATGACCTCAGGAAAGTACAGGGTATCCACCATTGTATATTGTTTTTCCTTGTATTTGCCGTCGATTGTGATGTTTTCCGAATCCTTTACGATATGCGGTATATAATAGAATCCCCTGTTGGCTATGGTAGCGCACAGATTTGCCAGGTGCAGCGGGGTGCATCCTATTTCTCCCTGTCCTATTGAAAGGGAAATGACAGTGGTTGCCTTCCATCCTCCTTTACCATAGACTTTATTGTAATATTTTGAATCCGGTATGGTTCCTCCGAGTTCCGACGGGAAATCGCTGCCGAGTTTGCGCCCGAATCCGAAACTTTTCACATATTCATTCCATTTGTCCATAGCCTCGGCAATGGAGCTGTATTTCCCGTTTTCCAGTATGGCGCGGAACACATAGCAGTAGTATGCGTTGCAGGACATCATAATCGACTGTTCGAAGTTCAGCGGTGACGGGTGGGCGTGACATCCGAGCTTGTTGCCTCCGAACCGGTATCCCATACTGCACGGGTATTTGGACTCAGGTGTGAATACGCCTTCCTGAAGTCCTATCAGACCGTTTACAAGCTTGAATACGGATCCCGGAGGATAGGGGGCCTGGACTGCACGGTTGAACATCGGCTTGTACGGGTTTGCGAGCACGTCGTTGTAATGGTTGCCGAAATCAGCCAGGACCTCAACATCGATTCCGGGGCTTGATACCAATGTAAGTATTTCCCCGGTCGATGGTTCTATCGCGACGAGGCTTCCGACCTTGTTCTGCATAAGCATCTGTCCGTAGTGCTGAAGCTCTGCGTCAATGGTGGTAGTGATATGGTTGCCCGGAACGGCTTCCTTGTCCATCTCCCCGTCATTGTACCGGGTCATTATCTTGTTGTGCGAGTTGCGGAGATAGACGGCATATCCCTTTTCTCCCTTCAGGTCCTGCTCCCTTGCGGCCTCAATGCCTGTCATACCGGCATAGTCTCCGGCTTTATATTCTTCCGGATGTCTGTTGATGTAGCTCTGGTTGACTTCCGACACATATCCGAGAAGGTTGCCTCCGGCATTGAAAGGGTATTCCCTTATGCTTCTGGCCTGTCCTCTGAATCCGGGGAACATATAGGCTATTTCTGCGAATTTCATATATGTCTCAGGAGGAAGCTGTTTGAGCATGACTACTGACTGAAATCCTATCTTGCGCCTGTTTTTCCTGTATTCCTGCATCTTCTCGTCCACAAACTCCTTCGTCACTCCCAATACTTTGCAGAATGTGAGCGTGTCGAACTCCTCTACCTCCCTTGGGGTAACCAGCAGGTCATAAGCCATTTTGTTGCCTACAAGGATTTTCCCGTTGCGGTCGTGGATGATTCCTCGCGTGGGATATATCGTGGTATATACCATAGAGTTGTTGGATGCGTCGATTTTATACTTGTCATCAACAACCTGTATTATGAAAAGCTTTACGATAAGTATTGCGGCGACTATACCAAGCCCTGTAAGCATCTTATTTGTCCTGTCCAATTTCATGATGATTCCGGGGCTGATTATTTCGACGGTGATGTAAGCAGATGCGCTGTTATCAGTGCAATTATGTAGCTGGCTGCCATAGAAACTGCGAATCTGGCCAGGTTGAACCACAATGGCCTTGTGCCTGCTCCGTCAGCCCAGATGTAGATTATGAAGAAGACAGCCTGTGCTATAAGTATTGCCACAGAGATTTTTACAATTCCGTTTTTCTTTATGGATATGTCTTCGTTCCTGTTGATGGTGTCTTCTCCGAATATCAGTCTGATGACCGTAAATCTTGTTATTGCGACTGGTACGAGGGCCACTATATTGAGTCCCAATGTGGAATCTGCCAGGGCGTCTGTCGCGAGACCTGTAAAAAACGCGATGAAAAGTGCCGGTATGGTCTTGACTGACAATGGAAGGCACAGTGTCATTACAGGGAGTATCGAGACCGTGACAAGCGCACTGAGATGAAGGTAGTTGCAGATCAGCAGCTGTGCAATTACCAGCAGGATATACATTATGTTGAAGTTCTGTACTACTTTCATCGCTGTTCCAATTCTTCTATTTCCTTCTCGTCCGTATTGCTTACCACGGCTACGTGTCTTATACGGCTGAAATCTTCAAAGAGTTCAACCTTTATTTCGTATGACGAGCCGTTGACAAGTCTTTTTTCGCCTGTGATTCCAAGCGGTATGTCGGCAGGGAATACTGCTGAATATCCGCTTGTATATACAGTGTCTCCTTTCTCAAATGCTATATGATGCGGAATCTCGCTGAGAATGGCTCCTTTGCTGCCGAGACCGTCCCATCTGAGAGTGCCCACGGCCCCGTCAGTCCCGAGTCTTGCGCTGACGACCATATTGCTGTTGGTGAAAGCTATCGCATACGAATAATGTCTGCTGACTGCATCCACGACTCCTACCACACCGTTCGGCGTTATTATTCCGGAATGGATGACAACACCGTCTTCTGAACCTTTGTTGATGATGAGATAGTTGTGCTGGCTGTTGCTGTACATTTTGAGGATATTGGCAGGAATGTATCTGTAGCAGCCTATTTCAGATGAAACTGTCGTGTCTGCACTGAAATCCGTATTCATTGCATAGCGGTATCTCCTTACCTGCTGCGCCAGCTCATAGTTTTCCCTTACCAGCCTTTCGTTTTCCTTTTTCAGGGAAAAATAGTCCTTTATGGATTCAGTCTGTCCGCATACACCGGCCATAAGACCGTGTATACCTTTGGAAAGCCAGTTGTTCTGTATGACTCCGTTGTACTTCAGCATACCCAATGCAGCTATCTCCATAAGGATGGAAATAGCTGCAACTGATATGTGATAGATTATATTTCCTTTCCTGGACATTATCTCATCAGGAATGGATAGTTTGCCGTGTTCTTGAGTGCGAGGCAGGTTCCTCGTGCCACTGCCCTGAGCGGATCTTCGGCCACGTGGAAAGGAATGTTGACTTTGTCGCTGAGCCTCTTGTCAAGACCTCTGAGCAACGCTCCTCCTCCTGAAAGGAAGATACCGTTTTCAACGATATCGGAGTAAAGCTCAGGCGGTGTCTGCTCAAGGACGTGAAGAATTGCCGTTTCAATTTTGGCTATGCTCTTGTCCAGGCAGTGCGCTATGTCCTGATATGTGATAGTGGCTTCAATAGGATGGGCTGTCATAAGGTTCGGACCTCTTACCACGTATGGCTTAGGCTCCACTTCCAGGTCAGGAAGGACTGAACCCACTTCTATCTTGATGCGCTCGGCCGTGATCTCTCCTACTTTGATGTTGTGCTGCTGCTTCAGGTAATACTGGATGTCGCTTGTGAAAACGTCTCCGGCTACACGGATGCTGTTCTGGACGACAATTCCTCCCAAGGAGATGACGGCGATTTCAGTTGTACCTCCTCCGATGTCGACAACCATATTTCCTCTTGGAGCAAGTACGTCCATACCGATACCGAGGGCAGCCGCCATAGGCTCGAAAATCAGGTATACATCCTTTCCTCCGGCGTGTTCCGTAGAATCCCTGACCGCCCTGATTTCAACTTCTGTACTTCCTGACGGAATGCCGACCACGATTTTGAGGTTCGGTGAAAATATGGATTTGCGTTTGCTGTTGGTCTCTTTTATGAATCCTCTGATCATCAGTTCCGCCGCATTGAAGTCGGCGATCACACCGTCTCTGAGCGGACGTATTGTCTTGATTCCCGGATTTACCCTTTCGTGCATTCTTTTGGCTATCTGCCCTAGCCCTTTCAGCTCACCGGTGTTGTTGTCGATGGCCACTATGCTCGGCTCGTCCAGAATGACCTGGTCGTTCTGGAAAATGACCGTGTTTGCAGTGCCCAGATCGATGGCGAGCTCCTGTGTCAAAAATGAAAATGCCATTGTAAATTTTCGATAAATTGTATTAGGCGGTAAATTTACGGAAAAAAGTTAAATTTGCGCAAACATTTTACGATGGAACGGAAGAAATATCTGATAATTACAGCAGGCGGAAGCGGCACACGTATGGGAAGTGCAGTTCCCAAGCAGTTTCTCAGTCTCGGAGGCAAGGCGATTCTGCATCTTTCAATTGAAAGGTTTGTCAACGCGGTACCGGGCATAAAGGTCATAACAGTGCTTCCTGAGGCGCATATTGATTATTGGAAAAAATATTGCTACAGTAG
The DNA here is from genome assembly GCA_009774765.1 of Bacteroidales bacterium. GTDB lineage: Bacteria > Bacteroidota > Bacteroidia > Bacteroidales > UBA932 > Cryptobacteroides. The sequence continues at coordinate 35,111 of VSOK01000013.1, read as the reverse complement.
TTCGTTCATATATCCGCAGACGCTTGTCCCGGGAGGGATCACCCGTTTCCATTCTGTCAAAAACGGACTTGAGCGCGTACCGGACGGAGCCGTCGTGGCCATACACGACGGGGTCAGGCCGCTGGTCTCCGAAGAGCTGATAAGGAATATGTTCAATATGGCCGAATCCGAGCCGGCCGTCATTCCCGTGGTGCCTGTGACCGATACTCTGAAGGCATTGAGAAAAGTGGAGAATGCGGATGGAAATATCCGCCTTGAAAGGATGGAAGGCGTGGTTGCGGACCGGAGCCTGCTTTATGCCGCCCAGACACCTCAGGTATTCCACTCGGAAATACTTAAGGATTCCTACAGGCAGGCGTTCGATACGGCATTTACGGATGATGCTTCTGTGGCGGAGAGAAAAAATATACCGCTTGCATACGTTGATGGAGAGCGGTACAATATCAAAATCACTACGCAGGCGGATCTTGTGCTTGCGCAGGCTATACTTTCAATTTGACAGGAGAGACGGTATCAGTCTTTCTGAATCTCACGGGAGAAGCTGGTGTTCTGGTATTCCTTTACCCATACCTGACGCTCAATGGCCTGGTCAAGGGAAATCTGTGTCTCAGTTGACTGTACGTATGGAATCTTCTGTATCGTATTGACCAGTACTTCCATAAGGTGGTCGTGGTCAAAGCAGAATATTTTCAGCAGAAGCGCGTATTTTCCTGTCACGAAATGGCACTCCACGATTTCCGAGATTTTTTTGAAAGCTTCTATTACTTCAGGGTATTTGTTTGCTTCTGAAAGAGACACGCTTATGTATGCGCATACGTTCAGCCCCAAAGCCTGTGGTTTTACAAGAAGACGCGAACCGGTGATGACCCCGTTTGCTTCAAGCCTTTTTACACGCTGGTGTATCGCGGCTCCGGAGACTCCGCATTCTCTGGCTATTTCCAGAAAAGGCATCCTTGCATTTTTCACAAGGAAGGAAAGGATCTTCTGATCAATCTGGTCGATGTGATAGCTTGGCATAGTACTTACAGTTTATAATTGATTTCAACCTGCGAAGTTATATACAAATTTCAGAAAACCAAATTTTGTGAAATGAAAATTATAAATTGTAATGTATATGAAAATAAAGGTTACTTTTTCTTATATTTTCTGCCTGTAGGGGTTGTATTAACAATTATTTCCCTGCAGTCGTTTTCTGTCAGAGCCGCAGCGTCGGTTCCTTTCGGTATACGGTAGTTGTTGCCGTTCTGCTTTATGTATGGACCGTAGTTGCCGTTGATGACCTGGATGCCGTCTCCGAATTCTGCGATTATGTTGTTCGCGGATTTGTTGAGATGTGCTTCTATCAGGCCGATACACTCTTCAAGACTGATGCTGAGAGGGTCGGATTTGCGTGGAATCGAGATGTTCTTGTCACCGAATTTTATATACGGACCGAAACGTCCTTTCGTGCATATTACGTCAATTCCGTTGTACTGTCCGGCTGTTCTCGGAAGTTCAAAAAGTTTAAGCGCTTCTTCCAAAGTGATACTTTCTATCAGCTGTCCAGGGGCAAGGTTTGCGTATGTCCTGTTTTCTCCTTCTCCTTTCTGGACGTAAGCTCCGTATTGGCCGTATTTTGCGACAAGAGGCAGACCGTCTTTCGGATCGTTTCCGAGCTCGCGGCTTGCGCGTCCGTATTCCTTGTTGCTCATAGTGGTCTCTACATTGTTGTGGAAAGGCGTGTAGAAAGATGAAATGACCTTGTTCCACTGCTGCTTTCCGTCTGCAATCAGGTCAAAGTCCTTTTCTACATTTGCTGTGAATCCGTAGTCGAGAATCTTGTCGAAATGTCCAACAAGATAGTCGGTTACGATTATTCCTATTTCCTGCGGGAGAAGTCTTCCCTTTTCCGCCCCGTAGTTTTCCGTTTTCTGGGATGAGGTTATTTTACCGTTTTTGAGAGCCAGGTTTGTCACCTTGATCTTTTCCCCTTCCTTGTCGCCCTTCAGGATATATCCGCGTCCTTTCGTGAGGGTTGAGATTGTCGGGGCGTATGTGGACGGCCTTCCGATTCCGAGTTCTTCAAGTTTTTTGACAAGGGTAGCCTCTGAATATCTGGAAGGTGCTGATGTGAACCTGCAGTCTGACGTCATGCCAAGATTGGTCATAATGTCCCCTATATGAAGCTCCGGCAGTATGACTTCTTCGTCCTGCTGCGGTTCGTCGGTGCTTTCCATATATAATTTGAGGAATCCGTCGAATACTACCTGTGTGGCCTGTACGGAGAAGTGTTCTGAAATCTTGTCCGAGCCGACCTTTATGTCGGTACGGAGCACTGTGGCATCGGACATCTGGCTTGCGACCGTCCTTTTCCAGATGAGTTCATACAGCTTCTGCTCCTGTGGAGTTCCTTTGATTTCAGTATTTTCTATATAGGTAGGTCTGATGGCCTCGTGAGCCTCCTGTGCTCCCTTTGCCTTGGTCTTGTATTGCCTTACCTTAGAGTACTCCTCCCCGAAGTTGTCTGATATGAACTGTTTTGCAGTATTTATCGCCAGGCCGGAGAGGTTGGTCGAATCGGTACGCATATATGTTATGAATCCCTGCTCGTAAAGCTTCTGCGCTATGCTCATCGTCTGGCTTACGGAGAAATGCAGCTTGCGTGCAGCCTCCTGCTGGAGGGAGGATGTGGTGAAAGGTGCCGCCGGGGAGCGTGTACCATCCTTTTTCTCTATGCTGCTGATGCTGAACTGTGCGTCTATGCACTTTTCCAGGAAAGCCTTTGCTGAATCTATGTCAGGGAATTTCTTGTCGAGCGTGGCTTTCACCGTAACCCCTTCTGCCGTGCCTTCCGGATGGAATACTGCGTCGGTCTTGTAGTATTGTTCTTTTTGGAAATGCAGAATCTCCCTTTCGCGGTCCACTACAAGTCTGAGTGCCACGGACTGGACGCGTCCAGCGGACAGCTTTGGCTGTATTTTTCTCCATAGAACGGGAGAAAGTTCGAATCCGACAAGACGGTCAAGCACCCTGCGTGCCTGCTGGGCGTCCACGAGATTCATATCTATATCTCTCGGATTTTCTATCGCGTTCAATATGGCGTTTTTGGTAATCTCGTGGAAAACAATCCTTTTTGTCTTCTCTTTTTTCAGTCCGAGAGTCTCATAAAGATGCCAGGATATGGCTTCCCCTTCGCGGTCCTCATCGGATGCGAGCCATACCATAGATGCTTCTTTTGCAGCTTTCTTCAGTTCAGAAACGACGCGCTTCTTATCGTCCGGTATCACGTATTCCGGCTTGAAGCCGTCTTTGACATCAATGCTCAATGAATTGTCGTGAAGATCGCGGATATGTCCGAAACTCGATTTGACGATAAAATCCTTCCCTAAAAATTTCTGAATAGTACCCGCTTTGGCCGGGGACTCGACGATTACAAGATTTCCCTCCATATCAATTTTTTGAATCAAAGTGCAAAGTAAAAAACAAACAAGGCAATTTTCCAAATTTTGTTGTTATTTTTGCGGTTTTGTAGTCAAAAAGTTACAGCGCAGACTGTTTGGGTCTGATTTAATTTATTGTTGAAAAATGAATGCCGACACTAAAAAGAAGATAATTAAATGGTTCTGGATAATCCTGTCCGTTCCGGCAGCTTTTATGTTCCTGATGCTCTTGCTTGTATGGGCTTTTGCGGACATACCTTCATTTGAAGATCTGGAGAATCCGGACAGCAAGCTTGCCACCCAGATAATTGCTGAAAATGGCGAGATACTGAATACGTTTCATATAGAGAACCGTTCATACGTAAGCTATGACGAACTTTCACCGAATCTCGTGAATGCGGCTGTCGCTACCGAGGACCTCAGGTTCTACAGCCATTCAGGGATTGATTTCGTCAGCCTTGGACGTGTGTTCTTCAAGACTCTTCTGCTTGGAGACAGCGGGCAGGGAGGAGGAAGTACCATTACCCAGCAGCTCGCGAAGACATTGTATCCTAGGAATGATGTAAGCAGCAGCATACCTGGTGTGTACCATATCAAGATGGTCTGGATAAAGCTCAAGGAGTGGATCACGGCCGTCAAGCTTGAGAGGAACTACACCAAGGACGAGATAATGGATATGTATATGAACGCCATTTTCTTCGGCAGCAATGCATACGGTGTAAAGTCGGCTTCACAGACATTTTTCGGCAAGAATCCTGCGGACCTTACGGTTGAGGAGAGCGCGATGCTTGTCGGTATGGTCAACAAGCCTACACGCTACAATCCTGTGCTGAATCCTGACAAGGCCCTCGGACGCAGGAACTTTGTCATCGGACAGATGGAGAAGGCGGGTTTTCTGTCTGAGGCGGAGAGGGATTCGATATGCCAGGTTCCGATAACGCTTTCCTATCAGCTTCTTGACCACAATGCCGGTATCGGCTCCTATTTCAGGGATATGCTCAGACGTACTATGAATGCGAAAGAACCTAAACGCTCTTCGTATTCCCAGTATGAGGATTATGTCGTGGATTCCCTCCAGTGGGCTGACAACCAGCTCTACGGATGGCTTAACAAGAACAGGAAGACTGACGGTTCATCCTACAATCTTGACAAGGACGGGCTTAGAATATATACTACGGTCAACTACAAGATGCAGAAATATGCAGAGGAGGCTGTCGCCGAGCATCTCGGCAAGGACCTTCAGAACTCTTTCTGGAGGGATATAAGATGGAAGACCAACAAGCCGTTTTCAAACAGCGTGGACAAGGCTGTCGTAGACCAGCTTATGAAGCAGGCGCGCAGATGGAGTGAAAGGTACAGGGTAATGAAAGCGCGCGGAGCATCCGAATCTGAGATTTCAAAGAGTTTCAATGAAAAGACCCAGATGCGTGTGTTTTCGTGGAACAGGCAGGGATATATCGATACTCTGATGACTCCGAATGACTCGATCAAATATTATAAGTCACATCTCAGGGCTGCGTTCATGGCGATAGAGCCTACCACAGGACACGTAAAGGCATACGTCGGGGGACCCAATTACCGTTATTTCAAATATGACAATGTCCGTCAGGGAAAACGCCAGGTAGGCTCAACCATCAAACCGTTCCTTTATACCCTTGCCATGCAGGAGGGGATGTCCCCTTGCGACAAGGTCGTCAATGTCCCGCAGACTTTTATTGTAGGGAATGATACCTGGACCCCTAAAAGTACTGACCGTGATGAGTGGATCGGACAGACTGTTACATTGAAATGGGGACTTACCAAAAGTTCCAACAATATCTCCGCATATCTTATGAAACAGTTCGGCCCTCACGCGATGGCTGACATGATGAGGAAGATGGGTATCGGAAGCCATATCGAGGAAGTGCCGTCGCTCTGTGTCGGACCGGCCGACCTGTCTCTTTATGAAATGGTTTCCGCATACAATACGTTCCCTTCAGGAGGTGTCTACGTGGACCCGATCTTCGTGACGCGCATCGAGGACAATATGGGAAATGTCCTTGGGGAATTCAACAACCGCAAGAGGGAGGCCATAAGTGAATATACCGCATATTTGATGGCGAATCTGATGGAAGGTGTCGTCAACAGCGGTACGGCGGTACGTCTGCGCGCAAAATACGGTCTGAAGGGTGAGATTGCAGGAAAGACAGGTACGACCAATGACCAGGCTGACGGATGGTTTATCGGATATACCCCGTCCTTGACTGCAGGAGCCTGGGTCGGTGCGGAGGACAGGCAGGTGCACTTCGAGTCCCTTGCTCTCGGAGGCGGTTCGAATATGGCATTGCCTATATGGGGACTGTTTATGCAGAAGGTCGTCAGGGACGGAACTCTTGGCATATCGGAGGCGGACAGGTTTATTGCTCCTGCCGGAATGCATCTGAATCTGGATTGTGACGGAAGTGACAATGATGCTTCCGATGCCGGGGCTGATACAGAAAACTACTTTTTTGAATAAATGTTTATAGGATTATGGGCAAATACAGTAAGATAGCAGTTATTTATGGTTGTGATTCTTCCGAATGGGAGATTTCCTGCCGTAGCGGAGAATTTGTCGCATCACGCATCGACGGGACAAAATATGACATCTATGAGATTTTTGCGAGATTCGGAGACTGGTCCCTGGTGTCGTACAGAAAGAAGAATTCCGTCAGGAACATAATACCTGGGAATGAACGTCCGCAGATAGACAAAACTGATTTTTCTGTTGTTGTCGGGGGCGAAAAGGTAAAATTTGACTTTGCGTATATCGTGCAGCACGGGACTCCGGGGGAAAACGGGCTTATGCAAGGGTATCTTGAAATGCTCAATGTGCCTTTCAGCAGTTGTAACTCTTTTGTTTCGGCCGTGACGTTTGATAAGTTCACCTGTAAAAGTTATTTGAAAGATACAGATTTCATCAAATGCGCAGAAGATTTTTTCATAAGGAAAGGTGATGATATAGAGGGGCTTGCGCAAAAAGTAACATCTAAGCTCGGACTGCCTCTGTTTGTCAAGCCGACTGACGGAGGATCAAGTTTCGGAGTTACAAAAGTCAAGTGCGTTGAAGATTTCGACAAGGCTGTAGAGCTTGCTTTTTCAGAAGGCAAGACGGTCATCGCGGAGAAGGCAATCAATGGAAGAGAATTGACCGATGCTGTGTACTTTGATGGGAACAATTATGTTGCTCTTCCTGTGATAGAGGTGATTACGGACAATGAGTTCTTTGACTATGATGCCAAGTACAACGGGCAGAGCAAGGAAGTCTGTCCTGCTGAAATTCCTTCCGACCTTTCGGATCTGATTCAGGAGACTTCAAAGAAAATCTATGCCAAGCTTGGCTGCTCTGGATGTGTGAGAGTTGATTATATTCTTGCTGAAGATGGGCTTTATTTCCTGGAGGTAAATACTATACCGGGAATGACAAGCGCTTCTCTCGTCCCTCAGATGGTACGTGCCGCAGGGCTTGATATGACGGATTTCCTGTCAACAATCATAGAGCAGGCATAATATGCTTCTCAGGGACTTCGTTGCATCCGCACGCCGTGACCTGTCCGGTCTTTATCCGGAGGATGAGGCGCGCTCCATTGTGTCCGTGCTTTGTTGTGAACTGCTTTGTGTAAAGGACTATACCCATATAATAGAACCGGGCTATATCATTCCTGATGACAAGTACGGCAGGCTGTCGGCCTCTTTGGAGCGGCTGAAGGATTCTGAACCTCTGCAATATGTCCTGGGATATGCCGACTTTTACGGCTTCCGTTTCCGTGTTACGCCGGATGTGTTGATTCCAAGGCCTGAAACTGAATTGTTGTGCGATGAGGCGATATCCTGGATGTCAGGTATTGACAGGCCTTCTGTGCTTGACCTGTGTACAGGATCGGGCTGTATCGCCTGGACTTTGGCCTTGTCTGTGAAAGGTGCTGAAGTGGTTGCCGTGGACATATCCGATGCGGCTCTTTCTGTCGCCTCCGGTCAGGATTTTCCGGATTGCGGTGATCGGGTGAAACCTGAATTTGTCAGATATGATGTGCTTGAAGGTGCAGACGGCTTCATCTCTCCTATGACTGGAAACGGGGAATTTGATGTCATAGTGAGCAATCCTCCTTATGTGCGGATTTCCGAGAAGGAGCTTATGCGTAACAATGTCCTTGATTATGAGCCGGGACTGGCCCTGTTTGTCCAGGATGAGGATCCTCTGGTCTTTTATCGGGCGGTATGTGATTTCGCTCTGAAACGGCTGAGGGACGGCGGATTCGGCATAGTTGAGATAAATGAGGCCTTTGGTGATGCTACAGCGGAGATTTTTTCTTCAGCTGGATTTTCTTCCGTGGAGATTTTGAAGGATTTTGGCGCGAAAAACCGGCTTGTCCGTTTCAGAAAATAGCGTCTGAGGACATTCAAATATGGATTTCTATTATTATCCGTGTTCTTTTTCTGAACACGGATAATTGTTTTTTCCTTTGTCTGTGTCAATTAATATCAATCATTAAAGTGTAGAGAGATGAGAGGAAAATGTTTTTTATTTGTCTGTATGCCTTTGGCTTTTGTTGCCGGATGTGAAGAACTGGATGATGATCCCGACAAATACCTGACCGGAGAGCAGAATTATGTGGTTCCTTTGGATGAAGTGGCGGTATTGCTGTCTGAAATCCGTATGGGAAAGGAGCACCTGAAAGAAGTCTATGATGCCGTCACGTCTTCATCCTGGAACGGCTATGATGAAGAATATATGATGAAGGATCTGTTTGTTACACCTGGTGCAGGAGTTGGTGACGACCGTCTTCCTGAGGCATCGGTGCTGCGCAAACGTCAAATGATGGGCCGTGATTCCGATTGCGGATCCGCAACCAAAGCGGCGGATGACTATGATGTTCCGCTGAAAGATCTTATCACGGAAAGATTGAAGCAGAAGGCTCTTACCCGTTCGGGCGAGCCAGGAAATCCACTGACTCCGGATGAATATGTCAAGGCGTTGCAGACGTCTGATATTCAGATATATTGGGCTTATTCTGAAAATTGGGACGGCGAGGATTATCCTATAATAACCTTCGATCCTGATGACGGTTCTTCCGCAAATGTCGGATACCGGCTCGTGGTGGATGACGACGGCTCGGAGCATATCGAGGAAGTCATTGTCGATGAGGAGCTTGCTTCGGAAAAACCTGTATGGGTCATAAACAGGAATGATGACAGCAGATATACTTCGCTCGAGATGCTGCGTATGCAGGAACCGGAGTGGGGACAGCCTGGAGGAGAGATTATAATCAATCCCAAAGGGGCCGGGACAAAAAGCAATGACAAGCCTTTGCGGACACTTATCCTTCGGGATTTCACGATGAACAGGAATTATGACTCCTGGTTTGCCGGAGCATCGGAATTTTTTGTGAAGATCGGTTCTCTGGAGGAGTTTACTGCAAGCACTGAAGCGGAGTTGAGGTTGTATAATCCGTCAGTTACCGATTTTATGATAGTCGTCAAACGCAAGAATGTGGGAGTGCCGCAGCCGTTCAATGCTGTGCTCGTGTCTGATTGGACTGACCAGCTCACGCATTGCGCATTTATGATTACGGAAGATGACGGTGGCACAAGGACATCGTGGAAATGCTCGGCCATCGTAAAGATAAATTCCAAAAGCTATGGATTTGAGATGACAATGCCTCTTAATACGAAAGATGATATCGTCTGGAGAGGGCAGCTCGCAAGAAAATATATCGAGACCAACAATGGTGTGCCTGCGCATTATGGTGATGTGGACCTTACGTTTGAGATCCTGGAGCACTAAGGCTCCTGTCCGGTTACGGACATTTCGCAGTTGCCGCAGTCAAAGTTCAGGGTCAGGCGTCTTCCGTTGTTGACAAGATAGAGCGGTCCGGATTTCTTGCCGTGGAACTTCGGACAGATGCCCAGTTCATATCTTATGCAATATTTTGTCCTCATAAGTTCAGTTCCGGAGCGGTGGGTAAGTTCGTAGGCACGTTCTTTTATCTGCGCTCCGTATGCCCTGTACAGACTTTCGGACATAGTGTTCGCTATATTTGCTTTGTAGTCTATTGTCTTGTCTTTTAGGGTATTCCCTTGATCTTCCGGAATGATTTCACGGCTGTCGGGACTGTTGTATAGAGCACGGGCATTGCAGGGTTGCGTGTCAAGATTGTCCGCAATCATACGCCGTATGCTGTTGATGGCTGAAGCCGGCATGACCGGAAGGCATTCCGGATTACTTATGTCCTTGAGATGGAAATCATAATGTCCTGAAGTCTTGCCGAGCTGGGCCGTCAGCAGAGATCGCATCCTTTCCCGGTTGTCCGCAATCTCATTTCCTGCAGGAATATCCAATGAGACTTCTCTGCCGTCTTCGCTTTTTGCGCGTACGGTGAGCCTGATGGCCCCGTCTGCCAGTCTCTGTGTAGACAGGCAGATTTCCACGCCAATCAGCCTGCGGCAGGGTCTTGTCTCGATTTCCTTCTCGAATGCTATGTTGAGATTCCTGTAGATTCTTGCTCCTTCGTATAGTGAAGGTGTGCTTTTGCATTTGATTGTCAGGCCGTTGCATACGTCAGCCCTTACTCCTGTGATTTCAGAGCCCTTTGAAACGAAAGACAGTCCGTCTCCATTGTTGAGTCTGATGCCATCTTTTACGGGACGTATGGTAAAACAGCTTTTGTCGCGGCTGAGACCATAGACGGTGCCGAGCTCTTCTCCCATAGATTTTGCAGCATCCATAGAAGCCCATTTTCCGCGTTTCCCGTCTATGAAGAGTTCTGTATATCCTCTGTTGAATGTTTTGTCCGTGTCAGGTGTGAAACCTCCTGATACTTTTCCGAAAGATGCTCTTCTTAGGTTTCCTCCGGAATTTGCTATTATCTCATCCAGAGCCAGTGAATAGTCCCTGACGACATTCTTTACATACGAGGCGTTTTTGAGTCTTCCTTCTATCTTAAACGAGGAGACACCAGCTTCCGTCAGGTCGGACAGCCTTGCCTTAAGGTTGTAATCTTTGAGTGAAAGCAGGGCTTTGTTGCGGACGATGATTTTGCCGTTGTCGTCAACAAGGTCATAGCGTGACCTGCAGGCTTGTATGCAGGCACCCCTGTTCGCGCTTCTTTCAGATATTTTTTCAGAGAGATAGCATTGTCCGCTGTAGCAGACGCATAATGCCCCGTGGACAAAGAACTCTATTTCGCAGTCTACGGATGACGATATTGCACGGATCTGCTCAAGTGAAAGCTCTCTCTCCAGTATAAGACGGCTGAATCCGAGGCTTTCAAGGAATCTTGCCTTTTCCGGTGTCCTGATTGCGCATTGGGTTGATGCGTGAAGCGGAATCTTCAGCCGGCTGCTGCCGTTATGCAGTCCTGCAAGCTTTATTACAGCAGGATCCTGCACTATGATGGCATCCGCACCCGCTTCCTGTACTGCATACATCAGCTGCTGTGCCTCTTCCAGCTCATTTTCATACAGTATCGTGTTGAGTGTGACGAAAATCCTTGCTCCGAACCGGTGGGCATACGAGCACAGGCCGGCAATATCCTCTATGCTGTTTCCGGCAGCCTGTCTTGCACCGAATTTCGGGGCGGCTATATACACGGCATCGGCACCGCAGTCTATTGCCGCAATGCCGATGTCTGCATTTCTTGCAGGAGCAAGAAGTTCGAGTTCTCTCATTTCTATAGAGCCTGGAGCTGCTGTTTTGCAGTTTCTCCGAATTTAGGGTCTGCTACGATTTTCTCATAGTAGGCCTTTGCTTTCTCCTTGTCTCCCAATACCTGTGAAAGAGCCGCGATTGTATAGCACATCTGGTTGGCATCTTTTGCATTAGGTGAAAGTTCAAGGTATTTCTCGAGATAGTTTACTGCGTCTGCATTCTTCTTGAGTGAAGAAGCTGCGGTTCCGGCAACTTTCATTGCTGTCGCATTCTCGAGATATCCGTTTGATTTGAGGGCGTCATCAATCGCTCCCTGATAGTTCTTCGCTTTGAGCTGTGCAGCGGATCTTTTTACGAAAAGGTTTGAAAGCTGTTTGTTGGCGTCTTTCTCCTGTCCGAGTTCTGCAGCTTTGGTGAAAGCCTCCACGGCTTCGTCAAAGTTTGTCGCGCTCAATGCCTGTCCAAGCATAAGCTGAGCCCTTCCGTTTTCAGGGTTAAGGGCAAGGACTTCTCTGTAGGCCTCCGCTGCGCCTGCGAAATTCTTTTCCCTGAGAAGACCGTTGGCTTTCTGCATAAGGAGCTGAGGGATCAGTTCTGCTGCGTCATTCTCAACGTCTGCATTGCCGTATGCCTTTGCTGTCTCTATCGCTTTTTTTAGCTGAGGGATAGCCTTGTCATAATCTTTTGCCTGTGCATAATCCTTACCTATGGCAAGCTCAATCTTGGGGATGATGTCTTTGCAGCCGCTGACAAGGTCCGCACCTTCTTCTCCGCAGGCTTCAGCCATTGAAAGTGCCTGCTGGAATGCCGCGAGGGCACCGGCGTTGTCTCCCATCTGCAATGCCATAGCTCCATTGTTGTATGTCTCGGTAGCCTGAGCCATATCCTGAGCCGATACAGTGACAGCGAATAATGCCGCCATTGCTATAAGAATGATTTTTTTCATAATAAAATTATATTTTCGTTTAACATACTCGTCTGTAAACACGCATAAGTGCAAAAATAGGAAAAATTTATTTTAATTTTGCATTTCAGATATAGAAATGAAGATGAAGAGACGAAATATATTGATTTTTGCCGCCGTTGCAGTATTGCTGGTCCCGTTCTTTGCTTATGGTCAGGATTTGAACGTTTTGCCGTCTGACCCTGATATCACAAAAGGGACACTGCCCAACGGTGTGACGTATTTTCTTGCAGCCAACGGGACGGAGAAAGGACTTGTGGAGTTCGCCCTTGTGCAGAAGACGGGAAAGAATACAGAAGACAGTTTGGGAAGGGCGGTGTCGATTGCCAGGAATGCCGCAGTCGAACTGCCGAGGTTCAAAGGCCGGAACTCAAGGGAATTCCTTGCCGGAAACGGCTTCTTTGCCTCAAAGAATGCCCCTGTGACACGTGCCGGGATGATAAGCGTAAAGGATGATGCCACCGTGTACCGTTTCGGTGCGGTGCCTGTTTCCCGTGGGGAGACTGCTGTCGATTCCACCCTGCTTATGATATTTGACATTATAGAAGGAGCTTCCCGTAAAGATGACAGCTATTATCAGAGCTATTATCCTACGTCGGCGAATGCGATCATAATATCGGGTGATATCAACAGGGATGCTATGGTCAAGAAGCTGAATCTGCTGTCTATGCTTGTGCCTGAGCGTCCGGTGTCAGATGATGCCGTGCGTCCTGGATATAAATGGCATCCGAATGATACTGCGGTCTGTAATGTCGTTGAAGACAGTACGGCCAGATTCTGCTCTATTTCTGTGAGATACTCTTCTCCGAGAACGCCGGATCAATGTATGAATTCGGTTCTTCCGACTGTCGCGGAAAGGCTTGGAGACATTCTTGGCACGGTTGTCAGGAAACGGCTTTATTCCGAAATGAAACGCAATAATGTCCCTGTAGCGAGGATAGGGTACAGATATATCAAGAGCACCGAGCAGAGCGGTGACGAAAAATATGAAATAAGCGTATTTACGGACAGGCACAACATACATAAGGCTGTACAGGTGATGTCTTCCGCCCTTTCGGAGCTTGACAGCAAAGGTACTCTCCCGAAAGAGTTTATGGATGCCAGAAACAGCTATCTTATAAAACTTTACGAGCAGTCATCCCTGAAAATGGTGTCAAATGACGAATATATACGCAAATGTATCTCCTCTTTTCTGTACGGTTCTGACCTGGCGACAGATACGGACAAATTCCATTTCTTTGTAAGGGGAAAGGTCGCCGATACCACGCACGCGAGGATGTTCAACAAATATGCTTCCGAGCTTATAGACAGTACCGTGAATCTTACGATAAATGTAAGGGGGGATTCGGTCGGGATGTCGTGTGACCGTATAATAGCTGTGTTTGATTCCTGCTGGAGAGTGAAAAGCAGAGAAAAGGACTTCACCTCGTATGCTGTCAACCAGAGAGATTCTATGGGGATGAAGACGGCCGCAGCGAAGATAAAGGTCAAGTCGACAAGGAAGGAGGCCGTGTCAGGAGGTACTTTGTGGACTTTTGAAAACGGAATGAAAGTCGTCTACAGGCGGATGAATACCAACGGGCTGTTTTATTACAGTCTTATGATAAGGGGCGGATTCTCCTCGATGGAGAATATCAAAAAAGGTGAAGGAGCCTTTCTTGCCGATATGCTTGAGACATACGATATCGGAGGTCTCAAGTCGGAGGACTTCCACTATCTGATGCTTTCCAACGGTGTTACTATGTCAAGCCGGGTCGGAATATCGGATATGAGGCTGTACGGAATGGCTCCCCGTCCAAGTCTTACCTTGCTGATGAAGGCATTGCAGGCTGTCGCCAATGAAAGGAGTCTGGCTTCACAGGATTTTGAATATTACCGCCAGTGTGAGCTGATTGACCTTGAAGCGAGAAAAGGTACTCTTCAGGACAGGATTGCGATTGTGGACGATATGATGTGCCCGTCTTATAATTATTCTTCGGTAAAAAGTTCCTGGGGCCTTTATGCGGATCTTCCGGAAAGGGCTATGAAGTTTTTCGACGACCAGTTTTCACGTGTAAATGATGGCGTTTTCGTGATCGTGGGCGATATGGAAGAGACGGCTATGCGCAAATTCCTTCAGGCTCATCTCGGCGGATTCAGGACTATGGAATACAGTGCGGCAAAGATAAAGCTGCCTTATCAGCCTATCTCAGGATGGATTACCCATACTGCGGAGGGAGGAAAACCGAGCGTCGACATAGCGATGTCGGCCAGGATGCAGTTCAGCTCTGACAGCTATATGGCTTCCAAGGTTGCGGAGATAGCAATTCAGGATGCCCTTAACCGGGCGCTGTGCGGCAAAGGTGTTTCTTTGCGAGTCGCTTCCGAACTCCTTGCATATCCGCAGGAAAGGCTGAACGTGCTCATTTCTGCCGAGAATGTTGACCTTATGCGTATGCCTTCTGATGAGGCCCGTGAGGATATGCTGCACATACTGGCCGTCATAAGGATGACTCTACAGGACCTGGCTGCAAATCCTGTATCTTCAGGAATGATAGATTCCTACAAGGCTATGGTGGAAAATTCCATAGCATCTTCTCTGAATGACCCTTCATATTGGCTGTCGGTGGTTACCGCGAGGTTTACTGACGGCAAGGACCTGAATACCAAATATGCGGACAAGATAAGGGCTGTCACTCCTGAAAATGTCCGTGATATAATAAAATCCCTCAACGAGGGCAGTAAAGTGGAATATATTGTCCGCTGAAACTTATTGATTGAAAATTAGTTGAACAGAATATTATGGATTATCCTTCAATAATACAGATCGATGACTGTCTCGTGTCAGCCGAGATTCTTACTGAATATTTTGCCTGTGATTATGAAAAATGCAAAGGCTGCTGCTGCGTGATAGGAGACAGCGGTGCTCCTCTTGAGGAATCCGAACCGGAGGCGATTGAAAAGAACTATCATATCTTTTCTCCTCTGATGCGTGATGAAAGCAGGGCTGCCGTGGCAGACAAAGGTTTTTTCGAAATAGATGTTGACGGTGATATGGTGACGCCTCTTGTGCCGGAGAGTGAAGAATGCGCATATACCTGCTTTGACGGCAAAGGCAACTGTTTCTGCTCTATGGAAAGATGCTGGTCAAAAGGTGAGGGTGATTTCCGTAAACCTATATCCTGCTGGCTCTATCCCATAAGAATCTCCGTCTTGAGCAACGGTATGAGGGCGTTGAACCTGCACCGTTGGGAAATATGCAGAGATGCGTTTGCAAGAGGACGGAAAGAAAAGATCCGTGTCTATGAATTTCTGCGCGAACCTGTTGAAAGGTATTTCGGTGAAGAATTCTACAATGCACTTTCTGAAGCTGCGGAGATGCTGAATTCGGAAAGGTAGCTTACTGTTCTTCTGTTGGCGGGTTGAGCGTATGCTCTATTCCGGCACAAAGCCTCAGGGTGTCTTTTCTGAGTCCTTCAAGTGTGGCTCCTCCGAATCTTGATGTGATTGTGACCCTGTCTTCGAACATTCTTGCAATACGGCCGGCTATGCCTGTGCGCTTGAATGTCATAGTGCCTTCCTCTTCCTTTTCAAGGGTGTAATTGTGGTTTTCCATATATCTGCGTATGTCCTCCCTGGATTCGTCCCAGCTTCCGGGGAACATCGCATCCCGCCTGATGAATCCGAACATCGGATAGATTGCTGCTATGACAACAAAAAGCAGGGCTATCTGCCACAATGAATCATATCCGTTGCGGAACATTGTCTCTATGTCGGCTTCAGCCGCTCCGATCAGTACAAGACCACCGAGGATTATGGAAATCAGGATTATCAGGTAGATAAAATATTTGATTGACCTTACAAGATATTTCATATTAATCTTTTTTCAATGATGCAAATATATGTAAAAATCAGTACAAATTCTTATATTTGTCAATTGTTGATTTTTATTAGCATCATTTTTGGTATAGCCGGGGAAAATAAAAAGTTTCATTATAATGATTTAATATTATGGAAGAACAGAAGGGGAGTGCAGCTCCGTCATCGGATGCGAAACTCAAAAAGACAATGTACGTGTTGGTCGCAGTGGCGGTGGTTCTCGGTGCCGTCCTTGCATACGTGTGGTTTGAAAGGACCTCTCTTATCAATGACCTGAATGTTGAAAAGGATGATCTTACGGCGCAGATGGTCGCTCTTCAGAACGACTATGCCTCCTTGTCATCAGACTATGAATCCATCAATATGCAGCTTGATTCTTCACGCGAGGAAGTGTCTCAGCTGATTGAACGAATCAAAAAGACAGAGGCTACCAACAGGACAAAGATGCGTCAATATGAAAGGGAGCTCGGCACCCTCAGGAGTATAATGAGAAATTATATCGTCCAGATAGATTCTCTTAACACTCTCAACCAGAAGCTTACTGCAGATGCTGCTGCCGCGCGCCGTGAGGCTGCTGAAAGCAGACGCCAGTCGGAGGAATTGAGCAAGACGGTCAAGAGTCTTACCGGTCAGGTGGCTACAGGTGCCGTCATCAAAGGACGTGCGATAAGGATAGATGCCTATAACAGTTCAAATAAGATTACCGACAGGAGCAGCCGTGTCATAAGGCTGATGACAACTTTGAGCCTTGTGGAAAATGATCTGGCTCCTAAAGGTCCGGTACGTGTATATATCAGAGTCAAGGATCCAGACGGAAATCTGCTGACAAATGCTTCCAGCGGAGAATTCACCCTGAACGGCGAGCCGATGATCTGCTCTGCATCGCGTGAGGTGGACTACCAGGGCAACGAGGTGGAACTCAGTATCTATCTCAATGATGTCAAGGAATATATCAAAGGAATTTATACTGTAGAGGCATTTACCGAGCGTTCAAGCCTCGGTACGGCTGAACTGATGCTCAGATAACGTGGTCTACATTCATATTCCCTATTGCAGGAGCTTCTGTACATATTGTGATTTCTATTCGGAGATTCCGGTTTCCGGTTTTGAAGAATTCGGCAAGGCGGTGTGTGCGGAGATAAGGCAGAGGGCAGGGGAAATAACAGCGGAACATAATACACTTTATATAGGTGGCGGTACTCCTTCGGTTTTACCGCCATCTGTTTTGTATGATATCGTGTCTGAACTGCGTATTTCCGTTCCGGAATGTTCCGGCGGCTTTACGGAATTTACTGTTGAGGTCAATCCGGATGACATCGTTTCAAGGGGACACGTATATGCGGAGTCGCTGCTGAAGGCAGGAGTCGACAGGGTAAGTATGGGAGTCCAGTCGTTCGATGACAGGGTGCTCCGCTGGATGAACCGCCGCCATGACTCGGAGACTGCGGTAAAGGCATACCGTATTCTTCGCGAAGCCGGTATTGAAAATATCAGCATTGACCTTATTTTCGGATATGATCTGATGTCCGTTCCCGGTATGATGACGTCTTCGTATGGAGACAGGGAAATATTTGACCATTGGAGAAAGACTGTGTATGCCGCTTTGGAGATATCCGGGGATGGATGCCCTCCGAAACATATTTCCGCCTATCAGATGTCGGTCGAGGACGGCAGTGCCCTGGCTTGTATGCTCAGGGACGGTAGATATCGTGAAGCACCGGAAAATATTTGTGCCGGACAATATGAAATTCTGTGCGGTATGCTTGCTGATGCCGGCTATGACCATTATGAAATATCAAATTTTGCACTTTCCGGATTTGAAGCAAAGCACAACAGCGCGTATTGGTCCCATATCCCGTATGTCGGAATAGGGCCTGCGGCACATTCCCTTTGTGTGAATAAGGACGGCGTCCTGGAGCGCAGATGGAATGTGGACAACATAAATTCTTATATATGCTCCGCAGAATCGGGCAACTGGGGCAGAACTGTAGGGAGCGAGGTCCTGACTGAAGATATGTTCAGGACAGAGAGGATAATGCTGGCCCTGAGGACATCCCGTGGGATTGAATATGACTGCCTGAAGTCTTCAGTATCTATGCGTAAGCTTGATTCAATGATGGAATCCGGGAAACTTGTTCCTGCCGGACAGGACTGTCTGCGTATACCTGAAAAATATTTCTTCATCTCGGACAGCATAATTTCCGAACTTATATGATGCCTTAGCGGCTTGCGGTCAGGTCAGTGACAATCATTGATGCACTGGGGTGTCAGACTTCGGTCCAATGTATTGTTATGCCTTTCCGTTCCATACCGCGGAACCAGGTCATCTGACGCTTTGCGAACTGGTGTATTGCAGTTGCCAGCTGCTGCCTCATCTGGTCATAACTCATCTGTCCTGTCAGGAACATTGTTACGAATTTGTATTCAAGTCCGTAATAGATAAGGTCTTCCGGTGAAATGCCGCTGTCGAGAAGTGATTTTACTTCTTCCACCATCCCTTCTTCAAGTCTTGCGTCCAGCCTGCGGTCTATCCTTGCGTTCCTTTCTTCGCGGCTGACGAGAGTTCCTATGAAGTATGTCCTTTTGGGCAGAAAACAGCTTTTGGATGCGGGGTGCTCAGATTCATAGATGGCGATCTCAAGTGCACGGATAAGTCTTTTGCGTGTGTCGTAGTCTGTAGTGTTGTGCAGCGGTTTCAGTGATGCGAGACGCTGTATAAGGGTTTCAGTTTCTTCTTTTTCAAGTTCTGCGCGCAGCTGATGGTCCGCCGGTACTTCAGGAAGTGAATATCCGCAGGTCGCAGCCTCGATATAGAGGCCTGAGCCTCCGCAAAGAATCGGGATGTTTCCCCTGTCCCTTATGCTTTTATATGCTTTTTCAAAATCTCTCTGGTATTCGAAGATATTGTATTTTGTACCTGCCTCCACTATGTCTATCAGGTGATACGGAATGCCGCAGTATTCGTCTATATCTTTGCCTGTACCGATTGTCATGTCTTTATAGACTTGTCTGGAGTCAGCAGAAATGATTTCCGCCCTTCCTTCCTGTCCGCGTCCGGCCATCAGTGAGTTTATGTCGTTCGCAAGGCGTACGGCATATCTTGTCTTGCCGGATGCGGTCGGACCGAGTACACAGACAAGATCGGTCTCTCCGTCAAGATATTGCTGAAGTATTTTGTCCGTATCTATCGTTTCGGACTGCGGGAGTTCCGCTATGATTCCTTTTTCCATTGTCGTCTGTTCAGTATGACAAAATTACAAAAATGTCCATATATGTCAAAAATGAAGTATCTTTGTGCCGTGGACCGCGGTGAATCCGGCTGCCCGGAGAGCGGCGGTTTCTAAAAAATGAATATTATGCCGAAAGCAAAGAGCAAAGTTGAGATAAAGAACAGGCGTGCATCGTTTGACTACGAATTCATTGAGACCTTCCAGGCAGGAATCGTTCTTACGGGCACCGAGATAAAGTCCATCAGGGCGGGAAAGGCCTCGCTGGTGGATAGTTTCTGCTATTTCAACAATGGTGAGCTTTATGTCAAAAATATGCACGTTGCTGATTATTGGTGGGGTACTTGGGGCAAGCACGATCCTCGCCGTGACCGCAAGCTTCTGCTTACCTGCAAGGAACTCGGCAGACTTCAGAGGGCTGTAAAGGAAAAGGGGCTTACGATCATTGCAGTCAAGCTCTATATCGCAGACAACGGTTATGCAAAACTTCTGATTGCTCTTGCCAGGGGCAAGAAGGAGTACGACAAACGCCAGTCGATCAAAGAAAAGGACCTGCGCCGCGAAATGGAGCGGTATTGATTTTCCGTTCTGTAAAATTATCTCACGGTTATTGGATATCCTGTTTCCGTCTGCAACGGAAACCGCTGTTTTTGCATCTGTATCAATAACTTTAATAATAATGCTTATGAAAAAAATCACGATTTTAATCTGCACCGTTGCGATTGTGCTCGGTTGCAGCAAGAGTAACATTGAACTGTCCTGTTCTAATCAGGAAAGTGATGTGATAGGTGTAGATGAAGCGTTGGCCAATTTGGACAAGGTTATAAACTCCCTGACTGTTACAACAAAATCCGGTATTGTACGTACTTTTTCAAAGGAAAACCTTGCTGTTTTTTCTTCGGACGAACTTGGCGTCTTGACAAAAGGTACTGAAAATGATGACTTGCCGGATACACTGCTTTACCTGTTGAATTTTAATGATGACAAAGGGTTTGCCGTTATGTCGGCAAGCCGAAAACTTGGCAATGTCGTATATTGTGTAACTGAAGATGGCAGTATATCCAATTCTGATTTCAGTTCCGCTTATGAATTCCTTTCAGAACGAAGTGTAGAAACAAGGTCTTGTGATGATGAAGAGTATATTGTCAGTATGGGACCGTCTTTTGTACCTGCCTTGGTGATGTCTTCAATTATGAATACGTTTGCTGATGGCTCTCGAAAAGACGATTGTGAGCCAGTTGAAACAAAAGCTATGTCCGGAGTCGGACCATTCCTCAAGACCAAATGGGATCAAGATGAGCCGTTTAATAATGAAACCCCCAATAACTATCCTGCGGGATGCGTTGTCATAGCAGTGGCTCAGATTATGGCTTATAACGAACATTCCGTGACAATGAGTTATAATCTTCACGATTGCCAGTGGAGCACACTCAAATCGGTTTTTCCTTATACGCAGCCTGGGTCGATGGGCAGTACAGAGGCACAGACACAGGCGGCCTGTTTTGCGAAAGAGCTCGGGCGTTCATACCATTGTGACGTAAATTATGGACCAGACGGTTCCGGTTCCAATTCGGATAAGGCAAAGAGGACTCTGAAAAATTACGGATACCACAATGTTGATAAAGTTACCGGTTTTGGCGGACAGCATAGAGTGAAGGCCAGAAAATATTTGGATCAGGGGTATCCTGTATATTTGTCAGGGAAACCTGCTGGGAAAACGGAAGGGCATGCTTGGGTAATAGATGGTTATAGCGGTGATTATTTTCACTGCAATTTTGGATGGCATGGGGACAGTGATGGGTATTATTACAAGGATGTATTCAATACTTCATCTCCTGTTGATAAAGATTTAGAAGTGGATAAGAATGTTTCGGATAAACAATCTTATACCTTCTCTTGGTATTTCAGAATGATAACATATACGAAATAATATTTCAGAATAAATCTAAAATAAACGATTAAGCCGAGAGAAAAGACGAATTTATTCGGATTGTTCCAAGGCGCAGCATTTTGTATATGAACTATAAAAATATGAGTATTATGAATACGTTTGTAAAAAAAATATCCGTAGCAATATTGATGTTGCCGTTGTGCGCATTTGTCTCGTGTGATAATATCGGGAAAGCCAAAGACAATATACACTTGTCCACCAAATCAATAGATGTGCCTGCTGAGGGAGGATACTATGAAGTGGATACAGAGGGAAGCTTTAGGTGGGATTGCGTTCGGGAAAATGGGAAATCTATCTCAAAAGATGTTTATGATGGTAAAGATAACATCGGCGTTAAGGCAGATTGGTTGACGGCCGAATACAAATTGTTGGATGTCAGGATGGGTCTTAAGATAACAGTAGAGCCTAATCGGACGGAATCTTCACGTTCCTGTTATATTGGTATAATGAGTGGGAATTATCCGGATCGTGTATATATAAATCAGGCCGGACGATAGTCTGTAATATGCAAAAATAAATCAGCCTTAAGACCGGGAAAACAGCTCCGGAACTTAAGGTTGATTTATTTTATCGCGTCTGATTATATCAGATGTTGAAGGCTGCCTTGACGGTGTCCACTGCGTCAAGAAGCTCCCATCCGAAGAACTGTACGAACTCCTGTGTCTTCTTGCCGTGGCGGATGATGTCCACATATTCCTTGTAAGGTTTCCTTCCCACGTGTCCGTATGCCGCAGTCGGCTCATAGATCGGTTTTTTGAGCTGGAATTTCTCAATTATCTTTGCCGGACGGAGGTCAAAGATTTCATTTATCCTGTTTGCTATTTCCGCATCTGAAATCTTTTCTCCGGAAGCGTTGCAGGCTGCCGTGCCGTATGTGTTGACAAAAACGCTGACAGGACGTGCTACTCCGATAGCGTATGAAACCTGTACGAGAATTTCTTCCGCAACTCCTGCGGCTACCAGGTTTTTCGCGATATATCTCGCCGCATAAGCTGCAGAGCGGTCTACTTTTGAAGGATCCTTGCCGGAAAATGCTCCGCCGCCATGTGCTCCCTTGCCGCCGTAGGTGTCAACTATAATCTTGCGTCCTGTAAGTCCTGTGTCGCCGTGAGGTCCTCCGATTACAAATTTTCCTGTAGGGTTCACGTGGAGGATGTAGTCTCCTTTGAAAAGTTCTGCAGTCTGCTCCGGAAGCTCTTCTATGATTGCCGGGATAAGTATATTCCTGACATCTTCCTTGATTTTCGCCTGCATAGCCGCGTCGACCCTGTCCTGTCCGTACTGCTCGACAGCGTCTTCATAGCTGATGTTTCCCAGCTCTTTGACAACGAAATTGTCGTGCTGTGTGGAAATAACGATTGTATGGATGCGCACGGGCTTGTTGGTCTGTCCGTCATATTCGATTGTAAACTGTGATTTGGAGTCCGGACGCAGATAAGGCATAAGCTGAGGGGTCTCCTTTCTGATACGTGCAAGTATCTGCAGGGCGAGATGTGACAGCGCAAGCGGAAGAGGCATATATTCAGCCGTATCCTTGCAGGCGTATCCGAACATCATTCCCTGGTCTCCAGCTCCCTGCTCTTCAGGGTTTGCGACCACTACTCCTCTGTTGATATCCGCGCTCTGCTCGTGGAGGGCTGAAAGCACTCCGCAGGAATTTCCGTCAAACATATATTCGGCCTTGTTGTAGCCGATTTTGTTGATGACACGGCGCGCCACTGTCTGGATGTCGACGTATGCGTCCTCCGAGCGGACTTCACCTCCGACAACTACGAGTCCTGTACTGCAGAATGTCTCGCAGGCAACCTTGGCTTCAGGGTCCTGACGGAGAAACTCGTCAAGAATGGCATCGGAAATCTGGTCCGATACTTTGTCAGGGTGTCCTTCAGACACTGATTCTGATGTGAAAAGATAATTCATATCCATAATTTTTCAATATTTCTTTCAGTATGGACAAATAAAAAACTCCGACATATTGCACAATATGCGGAGCGAACACAAAAACAAAACATTAATATGTATTTTAGCATTTTTTTGTGTGGTTGCAAGCAGCCAAATCTGTCCACATTTATTTTCGGATGCAAATGTAAGCATAAATCCGATAATTTTGCTAATTTTGCGCAGAAATTTTTTAGAAAATCCGTCCGGGGTTTTCCAATGGTGAACGAAATATAGATTTTAACATATTTTAGGATTATGCAACAGAGTATTGACACTTACGATTTTTCAGGTAAGAAAGCAATCGTCAGAGTGGACTTCAACGTTCCTCTCAATGAGAAAATGGAGATTACTGACGACACACGTATCAGAGCGGCTATCCCTACCCTCAAGAAAGTTCTTGAGAAAGGCGGTTCGCTAATAATCATGTCCCATCTCGGCCGTCCGAAAGGAGTTACTGAGAAATTCTCTCTCAAACATATCATCGGACGTGTACAGGAGCTTCTCGGAGTGCCTGTGAAGTTTGCTGACGACTGTCAGAATGCTGATGAGCAGGTGGCTTCCCTCAAACCGGGTGAGGCTCTTGTTCTTGAGAACCTCCGTTTCTATGCTGAAGAGGAAGGAAAGCCGAGAGGTCTTGCAGAGGATGCTACAGACGAGGAGAAGAAAGCAGCCAAAGCGGCTGTCAAAGAAAGCCAGAAGAAATTCGTCGAGAAGCTTGCGTCATACGCTGACTGCTATATAAACGATGCGTTCGGTACGGCTCACCGTGCACACGCTTCTACTGCCCTTATCGCAAAATACTTCCCTAACGACAAAATGTTCGGTTATGTGATGGAAGGCGAGATCAAGGCTATCGACCACGTGCTCAGGACTCCTGAACACCCTGTTACCGCTATCGTAGGTGGTGCGAAAGTGTCTTCTAAGATCGGTATCATCGAGCATCTTTTTGATGTTGTGGACAATATGATCATCGGTGGAGGAATGGTATATACATTCATCAAGGCTCAGGGAGGCAAAATCGGAAAATCGCTTTGCGAGGATGACCAGATGGAGCTTGCATTGAACATTATGAAAAAGGCCGAGGAGAAAGGCGTGAAGCTTTATCTCTCCAAGGAGGTTGTTATCGCTGATGACTTCTCAAATGACGCCAACACCAAGATCTGTTCAAATGCAGAGATTCCTGACGAGTGGGAAGGCGTTGACGCGGCTCCTAGCACTCTCGCTATCTGGGAGGATGTGATCATGAAATCAAAGACTATCCTCTGGAACGGTCCTGTGGGTGTATTTGAGATTCCTGCATTCGCAAAAGGAACAAACAAAGTTGCAGAGATGCTTGCAAAGGCTACAGAGAAAGGTGCATTCACTCTCGTTGGAGGCGGTGACTCTGTTGCAGCTGTGACTCAGATGGGCTTCGCTAAGAAAGTGAGCTATGTGTCTACAGGCGGTGGAGCAATGCTTGAATATCTTGAAGGCATTGAGCTTCCGGGTATCGCAGCCATCAGGGATTAATCTCCTATGACATAGAAAATCTGCCCTGTGCAGAAAGTGGAAAGTCCGCAACGGTGTATTCTCCGTTGCGGACTTTCTTCGCTCCCGGAAATTCTCGGCTCAATCAAACGGCTGATAGAGGAAGGATGAATTTATTTGTGGCGTTTCGGGATGCGGAATGGTTTTGGACAGGTTTTGTTCATACGAGTATTGATAGCTGTAGCTATTGGTAAGAGATGACGTTGGTTTAGGCAAAAAAGAGAAGCAGGTTGCTGAATTTTCAGTCACCTGCTTTTGTGATTTGACCGGAAGATACGGTCGTCTGCTCAATAAAAGAATTATGGTTATATCAGATAAGTAATTTTCCTGCTACTTTGTCCCAGTCAACCAGATCCCACCAGGCTTCGATGTAAGCCGCGCGGCGGTTCCTGTAATCAATGTAGTATGCGTGCTCCCATACATCGACAGTCAGAACCGGTGTAAGGCCTTTGGTCATCGGGTTGCCGGCTCCGCTTTCTGCGGAAATGACCAGCTTGCCGTCCTTGTCCTTTGATAGCCAGGCCCATCCTGAACCGAAGATTCCGATGGCCGTCTTGCTGAATTCGGATTTGAAGTTTTCCACTGATCCGAATGCTTCAGTAAGTTTGGCTTCAAGCTGTTCCGGCATTTTTCCCGGATTTGGAGTCAATGTCTCGAAAAAGAAAGTATGGTTCCAGGTCTGTGCCGCATTGTTGAAAACTCCTCCGTTGGCTGTCTTTATGATTTCTTCAAGAGGCATATCCTCGTAAGGGGAATTTTCAATCATTTTGTTAAGGTTGTCTATATATGTCTGGAGATGTTTTCCGTAATGGTATTCCAAAGTCTCCTGGCTCATCTTAGGCGCAAGTGCGCTGATGGCATAAGGCAAAGTCGGCAATGTGTGTTTCATAAGGTGTGTATTTAACGTTCAACATCTGGCGTACATAGCAATCAGCGTGCCGTTGGCACTGTATTCTTGACTCTGCCTCCTTGACGGGATTTGAATTCTGTAATATTTTTCCAGAAATAATGCATATCTTTACAAGATTTAATTTAATTCCGATGAAAAATTTATTTGAAATATTGCATCTTGCGGCTGCGACAGTTCTGGTTGCGGGCTCCTGTTCTGTAAGACCTCCTGCACCTTATGGAGCATTGCCGAGCGATGCACAGTTGAAGTGGCAGAAAATGGAGACCAATATGTTCATTCATTTCGGTCCCAATACTTTTACAAGTGCTGAATGGGGTGACGGGACTGAAAGTGCGGATGTCTTCGCTCCTTCTGACCTTGATTGCAGGCAGTGGGCGGCCACAGCTAAAGCTGTCGGTATGAAAGGTATAATAATAACGGCAAAGCATCACGACGGATTCTGCCTTTGGCCAAATCCGGTCAGCGGACATACAGTCGCACAGAGCAGCTGGAGGGACGGGCAGGGAGATGTCTTGAAGGAGCTCTCCGAAGCGTGCCGTGAATACGGGCTTGAGTTCGGAGTCTACGTGTCACCGTGGGACAGGAACGATCCTCATTACGGTACGGATGAATATAATGACGTTTTCCGGAGGACTCTTGAGGATGTGCTCGGACGCTACGGTGAAGTCTTTGAACAGTGGTTTGACGGGGCCTGTGGAGAGGGACCCAATGGAAAGGTGCAGGTCTATGATTGGAATCTGTTCAATAGTACAGTATATAAGATGCAGCCGGATGCGGTGATTTTCAGTAATGTAGGACCTGGATGCCGTTGGGTGGGCAACGAATATGGAAGTGCCGGGAGTACCTGCTGGGGAACGATGAATGTAAGCTGGCTTTCCTCGGGAGGCAATATCGACAGGGGCATTCTTAACTCAGGGGAGATGAACGGGGAGAAATGGGTGCCTGCTGAAACGGATGTCTCTATACGTCCGGGCTGGTTCTGGCGCGAATCCGAGAATAGCCGGCTGAAATCGCTGGGGAATCTTATGAAAATATATTATGAGAGCGTAGGGCGCAATTCCCTGCTTCTTCTGAACGTTCCCCCTGATACGAGAGGGCATATATACGAGGCTGACTCTTTGAGGCTTATGGCGTTCCGTGCGGCTTTGGACTATGTCCTGTCGGTTAATTATGCAGAAGGGGCGATGATTTCCGCATCGGATGTACGCGGTGACAGCGAAATGTTCTCGCCTGCCAACCTCCTTGATGAAGACTACGACAGCTATTGGGCTGTGGATGACGGTATAACGACGCCGTATGTCACCCTTGAATTTGATTCTCCGCGCACATTCAACCGCGTTATGCTCCAGGAATATATACCTCTTGGACAGAGGGTGTATTCTTTCACGGTAGAGGCGATGTCGGAAGACGGGGAATGGACGGAGATCGCACGTGAGACCACAATCGGATATAAGAGGATAGTCCTTGTGCCGCAGACTACCGCTGTAGCATTGAGGGTCAATATAACAGGGTCTCTTGCCTGCCCTGTTCTCAACAGGCTGGCTTTGTACCAGGACAACATAAGCGGTCTTGGGCCGGAGGGACCGGTTGCTGGAAAAGACTGTTTCATTCCTGAAGAATATATCGTTCCGGTGTCGGAGGCAAAGGTCCTGGACCTCGGTGAAGTTAAGGAGGCTGACGGATTTTTCTATACTCCTGCTGATCTCGGTCAGGGAGGATGTGTCATTACATATAACCTGGAAGTCAGCCTTGACGGGAATAACTGGACTGCAGTGTTTAAGGACAGGATGTTCGACAATATAGTCAATAACCCTGTCCGTCAGGATGTACGTTTCACCTCTCCGGTGAAGATGCGTTATATGAGGATGACTCCAGTAAGGACAAGCGATCCGGATACGTATGGAATATCCGGTTTCGGTATCCTCACTGACGGGTCTTTATAACCTTGTTTTCTATAAATATCGCTATACAGGACAAGATGTAATATATGACGGTCTGCACAGACAGGGCTGTTATCTGGTCGTGTATCATATAGAGGTCCGCTCCTGCCGTATTGAGATTGATGAATCCCCTTGCGGCAAATGTGGAAGGAAATATGTATGCGAAATATTTCCAGGCCGCAGGGAAACTTTCCATCGGCCATGAGAATCCCGTAAGGAACAGACACAGGGGAGAGAAGAAAAGGAACAGCACGAATACTGTTTCTCTCCGCCTTATGATTGAGCTGAATGCGAATGAGAACATAACGCAGGACGGAATATAGAACATCAGGAGCGTGAAAATATCTTTGAACTGTCCTCTTTGCGGAAGTCCGAAGATATATGGTATCAGGCATGCCACATATACTCCGAGTATGATGTATATCATCCAGTATGCGGATCCTCGTCCAAGGACTGTTCTGGATATTCCTCTTCCTTTCAGATGCTCCGGCATTACTGCGAAGCTTCTGTTCTCTTCCCTCATTGTTCCGGCAAGCATTGACACGCCATAGAACATAGTCTGCTGGAGTACAATCATCAGGGCTGCCGACAGGAAGAATATGCTGTATGAAAATGTCCTGTTGTACGGAAGGTTCTCTTCGTATGGAAGGGCTTCCACAATCTGGATTCCTGTTTCTCCGGTATATCCTGCAGCGGCGTATCTTGCCAGCTGTATGTCTTTGGACTGGTCCAGCATCACGTAGTTGACCGCCATCGTGAGGTTTTTGTAATACAGGAAACTGCTCATATCCGCGTATGTGGATATGACGGCCTGTTCCATACGTGCGAGCTTTTCATCGTAATCTTCCGGAAACATCACTATCCCTTTGATCTTACGCTGCTGCATCAATGCCTCCGCTTCATATATGTCTGTGCACCTGGATACGACTTCCACTTCTCGTGTCGCATCCAGTTTCCGGATGAATTCTCTGCTTTCCGCGCTTTCCGACATATCCACGACGGCAATAGGCATATCGTCTATACTTCCGTTGGAATATATCAGATTGTATATTATGGGATAGGCGAGTCCGGCAAGGAAAAACACTACCAGAACCCCGTTGTCGCTGAATATCATTTTCAGCTCATTGGTCATAATGGCGTAGAAGTCACTGCACCATTGTCTTATGAATGAAAATATCTTTCGCATCGGTCTTTATTTTTTGGGGAAGTTCTGCAGGATATAGGATTGTTTGAGCCTGTGGATGGACAGCAGAGGAAGAAAAAGGAAAAGCAGCAGGTGCACTGCCTCCGTATGCCATCCTGCGAATCCGCTTCCGAAAATCGCTTCCTTCACATAGAACAGATAGAAATGCCTCAGAGGAAATGCTGCTGCAAGGCCCTGTATATATGGCGGCATAGATTCTACCGGGAATGTGAACCCTGTCAGCGAGAACGCAAGTACGCTGTATATTGCACCGATGCTTATGGCATCCCTGAGCACCGGCAGAAATCCAAGTATGGTGATGGCTACCGCTTCGCAGGCAAGCACGAATATCATAGTGCCGAGAAACATATTCCATATTGACCCTGCAAGAGGGAAATGGCACCAGTGGTAAAGAAGCAGGTCGGTAAATATGCCTATTGCCCAGAACAGTACAGTGTACGGGATCAGCTTGCCGGCAAGGGCGGTGGCCATCGAGCCCCCGGACTTTTCAAGCAGATGTCTTGATGTCCCGTATTTGAGCTCGGCTCCAAGGGAATATATAAGCACCAGTATGATGCTGAGTTCAAGTATTCCCGGGAGCATCACATTGTTGAGGTACACGCTGTAGTCGGCCGTGGCGTTTCCTATCTGATGACTGTCGATTACAATAGGCTGGATTCTCCCGAGTATTGCGCTGTCTCCTGTGCCGCGTGCCCTGAGCACTTCTCTCTTGATTGCGCCTCCGGTAAGATTGACCATTGTCATTATGCTTTTGTAGGCGAATGTACCGCTGACAAAATAGAGGGTGTTGACATAGTATGTGAATGTCGGTCTTCTGTTTGCCTGTATGTCTTCAGCCATATTATGCGGGATGACGCAGAAGGCGGAAATCCTGCCTGTCTGCATCGCCTCCCGTGCCTCCTGGAAACTTCCAAAATGTATTGTGGTACAGGTTCTTGTCGCATCCAGCTGCCTGGTGAAATTCCTTGAGACGGAAGAGTTGTCATAGTCCACTATGCCGACTGGAAGGTCTTTCGGCTGTCCGTCCCTGAGGAACGTCAGGAAGAACACTGAGCAGAATGCCATCACGGCTACGGAAGATATCAGGTAGATGGGGCGTTGCCTCATCAGCCTTATCTCCCTGCGGATGACATTTATGAGATTTCGTAAAGTCCCTTTCATTTTATTGTTCTATGACTATGGCAGACATTCCTGGACGTATTCCGTCTATCTTTTCTGCAGGTACGGCTCTTACTTCAAATGTCTTGGCATCGTATTGCCCGTATTCCTTGGTCGCCCTCCATGTCGCGTATGATTCGCGCACGCTTATGTAATTGACATATAGTGTGCATTCATAGTCGTTGAGGGCGGGGATCCTGACGACCATCCTGTCTCCTGTCCTGAGTCCTTTCAGCATATCTTCACGGATGTTGAATGTGAACCATACGTTATCAAGGTCCGTGACTGTCATCACCGGCGCGCCTTGGCCGACAAGTTCTCCCGGCTTCGGATAACGGGCTGAAATCACGCCGTCTGCAGGAGAAGTCAGGTAAAGCTCTCCGAGATACGAGTTCACTTCCATAAGCGCGGCATTCGCCTGGTCTACAAGTGCTATTGCTGCATCCCTGTCTTCTTTGCGTGCTCCGTTTACGGCGAGGTTGTATTGCGACTCTGCCGCCTTGGCAGTGGATCTGGCCGCTTTGTATTTTGCTTCTGTTTCATCAAACTTCTGTGCCGGGACTACTTTCTGGTCATAGAGCTTTTTCATCCTTTCGTATGACTTTCTCATTATGTCTTCCTGTACCTTTGCCTGCTGCCACAGTTCGTATGCTCCTGCAATCTGCTCCTTGCGTGCTCCGGTGAGAGCTTTTTCCTTTTGTGACTCCGCTATGTTTTTCATTGCTGTCGCCTGTGCGAGCTTTGCCTTGACTTCAGGGCTGTCTATTTCCACAAGCGTGTCTCCCTTGTGGACAATTTCTCCTTCGTCTGCAAAGAACTGCTCTATCCTTCCGGGGATTTTTCCGGAAATCCTGTATTCTGCCGCTTCGGCCTCTCCGTATATCATAGGAGGTTTCGGCTTCGATACTATATATCCGGCCAATGATACTGCCACTACAATGATAACCAGTGCTGCTACTCCTATTATAAGATTATAGCTTTTTCTTTTCCTTTCCATAGTTGTGATTTGAATTTAGTTGATGTCTTTTGTGAATTTGTCTACATATCATATCCTTCAGCTTTGCGGCGTTGTGCGGCGCACATCTGCAGCTCTGTTCCTGCGTCCACATATTCGGAGTGTGCCTGCAGCCAGGCTGTCTGGGCCGAGATTACGGTGCTGGCCGTCACGACTCCTTCATTGAATCCTATTGTTGCTGTGCGGAGGTTTTCCTCGGCATTGGAGAGGTTGCTTTCCGCAGTCACAAGCCTTCCGATTGCTTCCTTTTCCTGTTCCCTGTATCTGGTTACCTGGAGGGTTACCATCTCTTTCGCGTCCTGCAGCCTGTATCTTGTAAGTGTGGCCTCAGCTTTTGCCTTGTGCACTCTGTTCATTGTTCCGCATCCGTGGATTATAGGGATCTTGACCATTACTCCGACATTGAACATACCGCTGAATTCGTTTTTCCACCCGTGGTAAAGATTGGGGTTGGTGATTATATAATTGCCGGTGAGTGCTATATGGGGCATCATATCGGCTCTTGCTACGGATACTTTCTTGTCGTATATCATTCCTGCTGTATTGAGGCTTCTGATTTCTGGCCTGCGCTCGAAGATATCGTCCATACTTGCCTGCGGAAGGACCTGAGGCATAGGAATCTTTTCAAGATTCTCGTCCGCCAGGACGATCTCGCTCCCGAGATCTATGCCGCACAGTTTGCACAGCAGCATTTTGGAAAGCACCAGGCCGTTCTGCGCCTTGGTCAGAAGCATATCGGCCTCATTGGCCTTGACCTTTATCGCAAGTGCATCAGATTCTGTGGCGACTCCTTCGGCAATCATAATTTCCACATCGCGCTCCATCTGATGCAGAAGATCAGAGTATGCTTCTGCAAGGCGTGCCTTTCCCGCGATTGAGACGATCTGCCAGTATGCCTGGTTTACATCAGCCGTCACATCCCTGTATGCAGTTTCATACTGGTCCTGTGCAAGCTCTTCCGCAAGTCCGGCGATTCTGTTCGCTGCCACTATCTTTCCTCCCATAAATACAGGCTGGCTTATGCTTACCGTTCCGGCGAAGATGTGCTCGATGTCAAGAGTGAACGCACGGTTGATTTCTGAACCGATGCTGTTTATCGGAGTCGCCAGATCCAGTCCTGACAACTGTGACACGATATGCTGCAGTTCCGGGCTGGAAGCGACGATGTTTCCTATTACCGGGTTTGAGATTATGTCGTTCAGCTTGTTCTGATATGCGTTCTGGACCGATGTCCCTGTGCCTGTCAGCGCGTCCGAGGTCTCTCTGCCTATCAGAGAAAGGTTCCGGCTGTTGTACATATATCCGCCGCTTGCCGAAATGTCAGGAAAATAATTTGCAAGGGCAATCTTTTTGTCATATTCGGCGATTTTGATTTTCTGCTGTGCGATTTTAAGGTCAGTGTTGCTGGCTATGGCCATTTCACGGCATTCTTCAAGCGTCAGAAGCTGCTGTGCCCCTGCGGTCAGCGGCATTAGAAACAGGGCCGACAGTGTAATTTTTGTCAGTTTCATATTGTTGTCATCTTTTTGTTTGCGGCAGAGGCTTTATGCAAAATAATTGCCTAAAATACTTCTTAATGCTATCGTTTTGAGCTTAAATATTATCAAAAGGTAGAAAGTTAAACCTTGATTATTCGTATTTATTACATATCTTTGTCGACTTGATATCAGGAGGTATATAAAAATGATAAACGTAACTATCGACCAGTTGTCGAAAATGGGTAATGTCCCGAACAGGATTTCGATGGGCAATGATTTCTGTATCATTGACTTCAGATATGATCCTTCTTTTGAGGACTTTCTGAAATATCCTTGTCACCTGGATGCTTTCCTTGCTTTCTTCTGTGTTTCCGGTGATTTCAGGCTGATGATAAATATGACAGAGGTTTCTGTCAGTGCCAATACGCTTTTTGTGAATTCTCCGAACAATATAATCCGGGTGTCCGATTTCAATCCGGATACTGTAAAGGATCTGCATTTCATACTGGTCGCGGTTTCGGAAGAATATATGTCCGGGCTTAAGATGGATGCAGGACGGCTTTTTACGGAAGAGATACAGATACTTGAAACTCCGTGCATATCTCTGAATGAGGATGAGAGACAGCTTGCAGCGGGATATCTTTCAATAATAGAAAAGATGCTGCAATATCCTTTTCAATATAAGAAGGAGTGTCTCGGAAGCCTGATTTCCTCAGTGTGCTATCTTATAGGGGCGATCTGGGACAACCGTCTCCAGGAAGCGGCGAAATCTGGGAGACTCCGTATGGACACCCGGAACAGGTCTGTAGTGACAAAGTTCCTGCGCCTTGTCTCGGAATATCACGTCTCGGAAAGGACCGTCATATTTTATGCGGACAAGATGTGCCTCACTCCGAAATACCTTTCCAAGCTTATAAAGAATGCTACGGGGCGTTCGGCTCCGGAATGGATTGATTCCTTTGTCATATTGGAGGCCAAGAGTATGCTCAAATATTCCCCTATGCCTATCAAGGAGATTGTCTCCAGGTTGAACTTTCCCAACCAGTCGGTGTTCCATAAGTTTTTCAAGGCTCACACCGGTATGACTCCGAACGAATACAGAAACAGCTGATATTGTGGTGTTGACAGAATTTATCATATCTATGGTTATGGTTTCCCTTCCTTTGTGTGACGGGGAAAATGTTGTGGCGGATACGCTTGAGAGAGCTGTTGTCCGTTCCGGATACAAACAGTCCCTGGCATTGGAGAAAACAGCTTCTCCGGTGTCTTCTGTATATCTTGTGGAAATAGAGCAGTCCGGGATAGACGCTCCGAAGAACCTTTCCTGCCTTGTGCCGAATCTGCATATACCGGATTACGGTTCATCTATGACATCATCCGTGTATATGCGCGGTTTCGGGTCAAGGATAGACAATCCTGTGATAGGTATGTATATTGACGATATCCCTGTGCTGAACAAGAACAGCTACGATATGGATCTTCTTGACATCAGGAAGATTGATGTCTTCCGTGGTCCGCAGGGTACTCTTTACGGGCGCAATTCTCTTTGCGGCGTGCTTTCTCTGAGCACTGTTTCGCCTTCGGTCATGAGAGGCGGCAGGGCCAGTCTTGAATATGGCTCCGCCAATACGTTTGCGGCAAAGGTTTCATATTATGGGACAACTTCAGGAGGAGCTGCTCTTGGAGGTCTCGTCGGATACAGGAGGACGGACGGATTCTATACAAATGTACTGACGGGGCGCAAATGTGATCCTTCGGATGCTTTTTCGTTGAGGCTGAAGACGGAAAAAGGTCTGACTCCGCTGCTGGAATTTGAAAATATACTTTCAGTATCTATGCTTGACCAGGGAGGGTGGCCGTACGGATATTATGACGAATCATCGGGTACGGTCCTGCCTGTCGCATATAATGATTATTGCGGATATAAGAGGCTGAATGTCACAGAAGGCGTAAAGTTCAGAAGAAATGCTGAAAATTTCAAGCTGAGTTCCGTGACAAGCTGGCAGATGCTGCTTGACAGGATGGACCTTGACCAGGATTTCACTCCGGCTTCAATGTTCACCCTTACCCAGATTCAGAGGGAAAATGCTTTGACACAGGAACTTATATTGACTCCTGAGGGCCGCTGGAAAAATGACTGGTGGGATTGGCAGACAGGTTTCTTCGCTTTCGGGAAATACAATGCGATGTCTGCTCCTGTAAGATTCAAGCAGGATGGGATAAATGAACTTATCACAGGTAACGCCAATGAAAATATACCTGATGAATTTGGTGATTTGGAAATACTTGAAACCTCTTTCCCGATAAGAAGTGATTTCGGGATTTTCACAGGAGGTGTGGCGGTTTATCACGAATCGTATTTCTCTTTGGGAAGATGGATGTTTACTGCAGGTCTGAGACTTGATTATGAAGGCAACCGGATGAGCTATGACAGCAATGCCGACATCAGTTACCGGCTTACGACAATGCCCGGGTTCAGGCCTCTTTCCGTGGACTACAGGGGAGTTGTCACAAACGGGTATTTTGAAGCGGTCCCCAAACTGTCTGTCCTTTATGATATGGAAAGTGCTTCAGGCAAAGGCGGAACGAGAATTTTTGCCGTAGCCTCTAAAGGATATAAGTCGGGAGGGTTCAATACACAGATATTCTCTGACATCCTTCAGAATATTATGATGTCAGATATGATGTCCGATCTTGGGGTGTATCTTGATGAGGACACTTCTGCCGTTACGGCTGAGAATACGACCTATGCCCCGGAGACAAGCTGGAACTATGAACTTGGGATGAATTTCGGATATGATCTTCCCGGAAGGAGCCATAGGATCAATGGTGCAGTGTCAGTATTCTATATAG
>VSOK01000012.1 GCA_009774765.1 Bacteroidales bacterium | reverse complement strand
TCTCCATAATCTTGAATTGAACAATCCTCCCACTCCCCACTGAACTCTGGAAATCTCAAAGGGGGAACATTGAGGTTCTTTGAACCTTTATCTTTCGAAAAAGAATTCGATCAAACTTTATACTTCTACCGCTCAACCAAAGATTTACCTATTATCTTTCCATAATTGTAGAACTAAATTAATTAAGATTATGATTCAGAAGACAATCAGAGAGATTTCGGACGCATGGCGAGATGACAAACGACCGTATGTGAAACAATCTACATTGGCAGCCTATATGTTGATTCTTGAGAATCACATTTTGCCAAAGTTTGGCGAGAGTAGCGAACTCCATGAAAATGATGTGCAGGAGTTTGTACTTGAAAAGCTGGATGGGGGATTGAGCGTGAAATCTGTCAAGGACATCCTTATTGTCCTTAAGATGATTATGAAGTTCGGGGTAAAAAATGAGTGGATGAACCACTATGAATGGGATATCAAGTACCCTACGGACATTGCCGGTAAAAAGCTGGAGGTCTTGTCAGTAGCCAATCATAAAAAGATCCTGAAATATATTCAGGGTCACTTCTCCTTTCCAGGACTTGGCATCTATATCAGTCTGAGTACAGGTCTTCGGATCGGTGAAATCTGTGCTTTGAAATGGGACGATATAAACATCGCTGATGGAGTTATAACCGTAAACCGAACAATAGAACGCATCTACATCATAGAAGGGGAGAGGAAACATACGGAACTGGTCATCAATACTCCAAAGACCAAAAACTCATGTCGAGAAATTCCGATGAGCAAAGAACTGCTCGGAATCCTGAAGCCCTTGAAAAAAGTAGTTAACGATGACTATTATATACTTACTAATGACGAACGCCCGACAGAACCACGTACTTACCGGAACTATTATAAAAAGCTGATGGAGAAACTTGATATCCCCAAACTGAAGTATCATGGACTGCGCCATAGCTTCGCGACCCGCTGCATAGAAGTCGGATGCGACTATAAGACCGTCAGTGTATTGCTTGGGCATTCCAACATTTCAACGACTCTGGATTTATACGTACATCCAAATATGGAGCAGAAAAAACGCTGCATTGCCAAGGTATTCAAGTCACTGGGAAAATAGAATTGATTAATTGGCATAAAACGACTTATTGCCGGATTATGCAGAACATAAGAATGAATAAACATATGATATCGTGTGTTAGGAGTCTAAATACTGTGAATCAGTTTGGATGTATTTGGTGTAAACATTCATACAAGTATTAGGAGTTCATCTGCATTTCTGGTCAAATAATTCGGTTCATTAGTGGCAGATAATACAACATGGAGTTGGAAAGTTCAGTCTTTCCGACTCTTTTTTATTGTTCATGCGCAGTTATATGCACAAAACAACTAAAATTATGAACTGTGAATTTAACGTGGACAATGTGTTCTTTACATTGAACCTAAGATAGTAATCGTGGAGGAGACATAATCTCGGCCCTGTATCTTTTTAATATCACCCTTCCGAATAAACAAGTAGAGCGTCAACAAAATCAAAAATTCCGTCCTCTAAGGGGTGCAGACTTATGTAGCGGTTTCTGTTTTTCAGTTTCAGCAAAACAAGATTTTCCGAATAGAACTGTTTATCCAGGTGAGAATAAAAACGCTTCCCATTTTTTTGTGCTGCCTTGACCAATTTATCGTTTGCTTCCATGAATTCATCCGGATTCCCGATTTTCCTACGAAGTTTAAAGGCGATGTCGATGTCTCCGAAATCTTCTTTGCTTGGGTCAGAATAGCTGCCAAACAGGAAGAGCTTGCTTACCTTGTGCAAATAGGTGTCATCGTTGTTTATTTCATGAACACGTTGTATCAAATCACTGAATATTTTGTCCGCTCTTTCTTTATTGATTCTATGAGTGCATCGTGCAATACTTAGGGCATTGCCTTTGAGTGTCAGTTTGTACCTTTCATCACTCTCTTCAATAAATCCATTCGCAATTAATCCGGATATACAATCAGCTGCATCAGCACGTTCCAAATGGAGTGATGCCATGAATTCATCAAATGCGAATATCTCATTTTTGTTTCTGACTTTTTTGAAAAAGTTTCTGATTGCAATGATTAGTACTACTCCAATATAATCCGTTTTACTGATAGTCATGCTGCAGGCTATATTATAATCTGTTCCTTAAAATCAAATCCGTCATTGTCCCTACATTTACAATGTCAGTCGTGGATATGCGGTACAGGCAAAGGCCGAGTTTTGTAAATATGCTGTCTTTGAGGGCATCACGGTGCCTTTGCACATCACTTTCCTTATGATTATGCCATCCGTCCACTTCAATGGCAAAGCTCGGCTTCTTGGTAAGTGAATTATATACCAGGAAGTCAACATGAGAGTAGGGGCTTTCTGCAAATGTGGTTTCCCTTGCATCTAAGCAGGCCCAATCTGCAATCAGCTTTGACAGGGGATAATGGCACAGCACCTCAGTGTTTGTCAAAGACAGTTTTTCTATCGCCTTTACTAAAACATTGTGCATGAGATTCTCTGACAGATGCGGTGAAACATGACGATGCGTGGCTTCATAGGCCAGCCGTTCAGCAGTATATTGTTTGTACAGAAGATCAAACACAGAGTGCAGCCTGCTCTCTCTCACCTCAAAATTATTGTATTGAATATAGCTTATCAGCTGCCCGATATTCGAGCCTTCTGGAATATCATTCCCGTTGACAACGATACAAAGGTGCGATACGGCACGTGATATGGCGACATTCAGCAAATTTGCGTCATCTGAAAAGGCCGTTGGCGTATTGTCCACCATGCTCATGATGATGGCATTGCACTCCCGTCCCTGATACTTATGGACTGTGCTTGAAATATCTTTGTCCAACGCTTTGTTTAATGCAGCTGCCTGTGTACGGTAGGGGGTGATTATGCCTAAGCTTCCCGAATCCGCATAGCCTGACATGACTTCTTGTGCAATAGTGTCTATCTCGCGCTGGTTCAAGTGTCCTCTGGCATGATTGCCGGGAACTGTCCGGACAACTTGCAAAACATTCTTTTCATTCTTGTCAGTTGTCATGGCGATAAGTTCTCCGTTATAGAAACGCCTGTTGCAGAATCCGATTATTTTCGGATGACAGCGGTAATGCTCACGAAGCAAGGTTACGGGAGCCTCCTTGAATACTTCTGCACATGATTGAAGGAAACTGTGTGTGGCTGCATTATACTTGTCTTCCACATTGTAAGAGATCCGGATTGCATTCAATGCCAACGTCTCCTCCTTTGTTACCACATTGGGAAGCTGCTTGTCGCCACCTACGATTACTGCATTCAATGCACATGATAAAGCCAGCGCTCCCGTCTTTATGTCCACTTGTGAGGCCTCGTCCATGATTACATAGTCGAACACCATATCTCTGCTGATGCAGTTCTTTGCAGAATAAGTAGTGCTTAATACAATCGGATATTCCATCAGGAACTCTTCGCTCCTTGGCTTCATGTCCCTGACGGTAAATTTCTTTCTTTCGCCTTTCGTATATTTACCTGCAATCCTGTTCTTCAGAATTTTGAGAGAACAGGTACGGAGCCGCTCCATATTTTGCTTGATATCTGCTTGTTGCAGGGCATCTTCAATCACCTTCAGTTCCTGTTCGATTTCTGTCTTACGGGAAGAATAATAAGCCGTTTCCAAAGTCGCAATCACATAGGATGGTTCCTTGGCAAGAAACGAAAACATTTTCAGATTCAAAGCCAAGGTCCACTTCAAACGGAACCATAAGTTTGGCTTCCGTTCTTTTTCTGCGAGAATACGATACCTGTTCAGCAGACTCATCAGTTTGGCCGAGCATGCCCTCTTAAGCCAGTCATTGATGTCCTTGTTTTGCGGAAGCATCCCGTTATACTTTGTTTCGGTCATCAGCGCATCATACTCGGCTTTAAGAATTGCTTTTTGCTTTTGTTCGCCAAAACCTTTTGAGACAGCAGCAAGTGCACATTTTGCCAATTCTTCAATAGCTGCCGGTTCTTCAATATGCCAGACGCTCATATCCGGATATTCAGGCTGGTCAGCAATGAAATTCTTTCTATTCTCCAGACTTCCCAATTGCGCAACAAGAAAACCGAGGTTCTCTTTAGCTAACTTTTCCGCAGCATTTTCCACAGCAGAATTGTTGTTGGATACGACAAGCACAGTCTTGCCTGAGATAAGCAGATTGGCAATGATATTCAGAATCGTCTGTGTCTTTCCTGTACCCGGAGGCCCTTGGATAATGCTCACCTGGTGCGTCAATGCCGCTTCTACAGCAGTTTTCTGACTGGCATTGCAACCGAATGGATAATATGCCATTGTCGGCTGCCTATAAGTGCGTAGCTTTCTTTTGTCGCCAAGATATTGCGCGAGAGGAACATTATCACGCTTTACATCTACCTGGTCATATTGCTTGGAAAGAATATTCTCATCTTCATCAGTTGTCAATCCTGTTTCAGCAGCCAGTTTTTTCAGATACTCCCATTTTGAGCCTCCACTTATTGCAATGGGAGTCCTGGTGATATAGACATCATTGGCGCACAGATTTTCACGATACCCGTTTGTGTGGATTATATGGTAAAAAGTGTATTGAGACTTTGTAAAGCGAAGCAATTCCGTTACATCAGAAATATGCTTGTTCCTGACATAAAGCCCTTTACCGTCAAGACATATTGATACTGGCTCCGTAAGAAATAGCAATCTATAAGGATTATAATTGAACAGGCGAGGGGAGGACTTGAAACGGACAGCCCATTGCCCCTTCTTGTTCATATTTATTGAAGCCACCTGCTCTGTGACAAACATACGCTTGTCTCCATACTTCTCCAAATCCACTATCATGCATTGTCTTGAATCCATACTGATTAGCAGTGTCAATAATGTTTGATTAAAGAATCACTGACGACTTCGATTGAATTAGTAGCTGAGAATAAAATATTATATTTCTTTTTTAATGCTTTGTATTCTGGCGGCATTCCAAAGATTGTATTGTTAAACGAAACTTTACTTCTGGGGAATGATACTATTCCGTATACTTTATGAGAAGTAATGATGTGCTTTTTCCTGAAAATTGTTGCTGTTGATATAATTTGATCGAGTACCTTAATTTTGTATTTAGAAATGTTCTTAGGTTTACAATCTTTTATTTCAAGCATAACTATCCAAGATTTATCATTCCTAGTATTAGGGTAAAAACAACATTCACAATGCTCTATGTCGTTGCCGTTTAGATCTTTGAATTGGTGATCGTGAAAAATGTAAAAATCAATATCTATTGTCGTAGGATTACGAATTTCAATACAGTCCATTGCATTTGATGGATTAATTGGGCAACAGGGAGGTGTGCTATGTATTTCTATTTTTCTCGAGCTGTTAGTGCGCTCGGAAAAGTCAGCGACATAGAATGTTGCAACATTACGTCTAGTTATTGCTGCATCAGGAAAATGTGCACGAATCTTATTCCTCATCTTCGAAATAATTTAACATCGTTAGATATTCATCTGAATTTTCTTTATATGCTTGATTCAGATAATTATCTTCTATTATTCCATCTTCATCTTGTATTGAACGAATTGTACCATCAAAGATTTCATATATAGAAACTAATGATGGGTTGATCCAAGCTGCATGCGATGCGAAGTTACTTTGTTCTTCATTTGGAATTTTATTTTTAACAAGACCTCCCAACATACAATTATTAATCGCAAACAGAATGAAAGGACTATGCGTAGTAAGTACTAATTGATGTTCCCTAGCTGTCTCATTAAGAACGGAAAACATATGATATATCAACTCTTGTTGGGTTTGAGGAAAAAGATTTAATTCAGGCTCCTCAATAATTACTTGAGAATAGAAATATTGACTATATAATCCAATAGTATTGGCTAGTTGCTCTTGCATATTTAGCAACAAGTTATTAAAATTGGGTGGAAACTTATCTTCAAGATTACATTTTTTAGCATATTTAAATAGATTAGATAATTCATCTAATTGATTCTTTAAATCTGCTATTGATTCTTTAAGATTCTCCTTAGAATCATCTGAACCATTTTTTACAAACTGCAATTTTTCTTCAATATCAATAATTTCAAATGGCGTCTGCGTCCTAAGTGTTGTATAAATATCATTTATTATATAATGGAATACTATTAGCATTGGTATGCATGTCCTTAAACCACTGGATGCATGGTTTAACTTAAGAGCACAATTATTATTAATACTTATACGATCAGAATCAGAGTCTTTGTCATAATAAAACGAGACATTTCCCAATCCCACTATAGGCGTAGAAAAGGCATTTCTTTCAGTCAATTCGTTCTTTGCTAAGAACCATTCGTACATAAAACTCATAACATTGTCTCTGGTCTCATTATACTTTCCTAATCCAGGAAGAGTGACAAAGTTCCTTTCTGCAGGAATGTATGAAATTTTACGATTTTTAAAAATTTTGTCTTTTCCCAATAATACATTACATATAGAATCTTTACTATTCCATATGAAGTCCATTTTACAAATTTCAGTTTCATATTCAATACGGGAGTCTGAAGAGAAATATGATGGCTCAAAATTATGAAAAACCATAAGTTCTTCGAAGAAGTCAGGCCGTTTTGAGGTATGGAGGACGGCATTCTTCTCATACCAAGAGCAATAACTTATAATCTTTGCAATTGTACTCTTGCCGCTACTTTGTGGCCCTATAAATACATTGATTTTATTAAGTTCTAAAGAAACATTCTTAATGGGGCCGATATTATGTATTGTTATACGTGTCATAGTCGTATTTTTGTTCTAATCAAATAAAGATAAGTTAATAGTGCCGTTCTTTAAGCCCTATTGCATCATTCATTACTCCTCATCTGAAAATTAATAAGTATTGTGTATGTTTGATTTATTAGTTTTTATATGACTAATATATTGCAAATATAATTATGAACAAATTTAAAAAGATTTTTAGTTGATACTACAATGGCTACTTCCCGATGCAAAAATTCCGAAATATATTCCCAAGGACTTCGTCGGTGGAGATTTCGCCGAGGATGGAGCCGAGGTGGTAGAGGGCTTCGCGGATGTCCTGGGAGACAAGGTCGGTCGGGACATTGGAGGCGAGACCGTCTTTGACCCTGGATAGGGAAGCACTGGCGTCGGCGAGGGCCTGGTAGTGGCGTGCGTTGGTGACAAGAGTCGTGTCGCTGTCGCCGAGTCTGTCCTTGCTGTAGGAGGATAGTGCCTGGCGTAGGGTTTCTATACCTGAGCCGGTCTTGGCTGATATGGCTATGGTCGTTATGTTTCCTGGCTTGGCAGTGCCGGAAATTACCTGCAGGCTGGAATCAGTTTCATTGTGCCGGATCCCGGAAATCTTCGTGTCGGAAAGGCCATTTGATGATGACACTTCCGGCTGATTTCCGACATAGGCAGGGGAGTCTTTGTCCGGTTCTGATGCAGCACCTGTGCTTGACTGTGAGGATGTGTTTTCAGTATGGAATGCTACATCCCCATCTGCAGAAACAACACTTGCAGCATCGGAAAAATGTTGATGCTTGTTGTGCCGACCGGTTTTTGATGGTGTCAAGCCTTTGTTTTCGTCCTGTGTTTTGGATTTGTCTGTACTAATCAGATTTTCAATCAAAGAAACAATATTGTTTAATGTGATAACATTTTTGTTTTCAATCCGGATGAGGCGGTCAGATCCAATTTCGCCGTCATAATCCTTGTGATTTTTACCGTCAGATTCATACTGGTTGCCAACCGAAGAAACGGCACTGTCTTCCGCGCTCCAGACATCGCTTTTGTTGACAAGGATCACTACTTTCTGTTCCTCTAAATTGACCCGTGAGAGAAGTTCAGACAAATCGGATGACAGCGTTTCAAAGTCCTTGGTTCCGTCAAGCATCCCGATGACGATTTCCGCTTCGGAGAGTTTCTTGAAGGTACGTTCGATACCTATGCGTTCCACCACCTCGGCGGTTTCACGTATGCCGGCCGTGTCAATGAACCTGTAGAGGACTCCGTTGATGTTCATAGTTTCTTCGATGGTGTCGCGGGTAGTCCCGTGGATGTCGGATACGATGGCCCTTTCTTCACCGAGAAGGGCATTGAGCAGCGTGCTCTTACCCGCATTTGTGGCTCCGACGATCGCTACCGGGATGCCGTTCTTTATGGCGTTTCCAAGGCGGAACGAGTCCATCAGACGGCCGATATGTCCCAAGACGCGGTCCAGGAGGCCGTTCAGTTGAGAGCGGTCAGCAAACTCTACTTCCTCTTCGCTGAAATCAAGCTCCAGCTCCATCAAAGACACAATGTTGAGCAGTTGTGAGCGCATATCTTTCAACTCGGAAGAAAATCCTCCTTTCATCTGGTTGAATGCGACTCTGTGTGCCGCCGCGTTCTGCGATGAGATCAGGTCAGCTACAGCTTCTGCCTGGGAAAGGTCCATCTTTCCGCTCAGATATGCCCTTAATGTGAACTCTCCCGGCTCGGCAAGACGGGCTCCGGCTGACAACAGCAATTCCAGGATGCCGTTTACAATATAGGATGATGCGTGGCAGGATATTTCAACGGAGTTCTCGCCCGTATAGGAGTGCGGTGCCTTGAATATGCTGACCAGGACTTCGTCCAATGGTTTGCCGTCAGTGCCTAAAACGGTACCGAACCTGATCGTATAGCCTTTCGATCC
Organism: Bacteroidales bacterium; assembly: GCA_009774765.1. Classification (GTDB taxonomy): domain Bacteria; phylum Bacteroidota; class Bacteroidia; order Bacteroidales; family UBA932; genus Cryptobacteroides. The sequence goes on along the minus strand of VSOK01000012.1, from coordinate 46,657 downwards.
GGCAATCGGCCCGGAAATGCCCGTATCTGTCTGCTGTGAAAGGTTTTGTGTCACTGCCGCATTCTTGCATCTTACCACCTTGTCCGCGATGGCCAGAGCTTCAGGGCCGCTGACCCTTATTACGGAAATTGCTCCGCTGCCAGGCACGGTCGCCGGTGCGCATATCGTGTCTTCGTTCTTCAAATACATATTTATTTCTCCTCCGGTCCGTTCCAGTTTATGAAACCGTTATTCAGTTCGTAGACAGTGAACCCCTTGACAACAAGCCGTTTGGCTGCAGTCTTGCTTCTTGCTCCGCTTCGGCAGTACACCGCTACCGGCCGTTCCGCTTCAAGTGTAGAGACCTTATCGTCAAAGTCCGATCCTTTTACATCTATGTTCACGGCTCCTGGAATATGTCCTGCGGCAAACTCTTCAGGTGTCCGCACATCCACCAGCTGCACATTGCTGTCTGAAATGGTTTCAGCGAACTCCTTGTTGCTCTGGGAAATAAAGCCTTCCGAACCATTGCATCCGCAAAAGAGCCAGCCGAGCAAAGCAAGTGTAAACAAATGTTTCATACCGTCTAAGAATTTTCGGGTGCAAATGTACATAAAATCCGCTGATTGGGAATGCATATTTCGGAACCGTAGGCAAGGGGAGACGATTTTTTTGCTATATTCGCACTCCTCCGGAAAACTATCCGGGGCTAATATATAAAGAAACTATGATAAAGATTTATGGAATGCACACCTGTCCGGATTGCACGTTTGTAGAAGAGCAGGTCAAGGGAAATGAACGGTATGAAATCATTGATATCGGGATGCACGTGAAAAATCTCAAAGAGTTTTTGAAACTCAGGGACTGCAGTCCTGTTTTTGACTATGCAAAAAAGGCAGGTGCCGTCGGAATCCCGTGCTTTGTGCTTGAAGACGGTACGGTAACGCTTTCTCCTGAGGATGCAGGGTTGAATTCGTGCGCACCGGCGGAAGGCGTGTCCTGCAGCATTGACGGCAAAGGATGCTGATGCCACTGTTCTGCTGCAATATGAAGGCGGCTTGACAGTGCTCTTATGACTTCCTGGAACTGGCCTGTCAACCGTAAAGATATCATAGTGAAACCTTACGATCTTGCTTCTCTGGAAAACAATATGATTGTAGTTGAGATTCTTGATGCCGCCATCAGAAGTGCAAAATCAGGCAAGGCGATATTCTTCTGATTATGCGTAGTCACCGAAAAGGTACCTGCAGCAATTTGCTCAGTCGGAATATTTCGCATTGTATGTCAGAGTAAGCGAATATACGACAGTTCTGACTCCGGCATCCGGATATTTTTGAGTGTAGTAGTCTGTCAGGTCCTTGTAAAGTGCAGCCTGGTATTGCCTGTTGCCGGAAGATCTCAGATTCGGGTAAAATAAGAATACATCATATTTCACTTCTGCTTTATCTCCGGAAAATTCATAGATAAAGTTCCACTCTCCATATCCTGCAACCTTGCCGGCAAGTTCAAGTTGCTTGTAGGAGTCCGGGAATTCGGTGAAATCTTTGTTTTTTCTTTGCAGGGTGCCTTGTGAGCGTATGATATTGTCATTGTCCACAAGTTGCCACTTTGTCATATCCTCATTGAACAGGTAGGATCCTGACGGTATGAGAGGATTTGTAGTCAGGTCACCTTCTATTGCTTCATTGTTCTCGGCATCAATGAAATATGCCAACTTGATATTATATCTGTTCTTCTCATAAAACCATTCCGGGATGAAATTTTCAGGCAGGTCTTCGGATTCCTTGGACACCTTTGATACCTGTTCCAAAAATTTGTATTCCGTCCATGCCGGCTCTGCTCTGTCATAGTCAAGATAGTCTGTCCTGCTGATCCTTATTTCATATTCAAAGCCTGGCTCGTATTCAAAATCAATGATATACGGCAATGGCTCCCATTCAGCGGAATTCTCCGTCTTTACAGCGAAGACATCTGTGCTGACAGTGTTTCCGCAGGAGGTAACGACTCCAGGAAGTTTTTTTGATGCAACAATTATCATATATTCTTTGTAGCCGGTGATCTCCGTTTCTGTCCTGTTTTTGGGGAAGCAACCGGACAACAGCAGCATAAATGTCAATATGATTCCCGATAATGCTTTTGTTTTCATATCCTTATGGCTCAATGTTTACATCGCGAATATAGGATTTTTTATGTGCAAAGCAAAGAAAAGTCCTATTGTAGAACAGACTGCTTGGATTGTTGCAAGTCTGAAAGTGAAAATATATATTTGTCACCTTTAATTTAAAGATTATGGGTGTTATCAGACAGTCTTCGGATACGAGGGAGAAGGGAATTTATAAAGTGACGGTAGTGGGAAGCATTGCGAATGCGCTGCTTCTTGTATTGAAATTTGTCTCGGGGATCGTGGGCAATTCTGCTGCAATGATAGCTGATGCGGTACATTCTCTGTCAGACTTCGTCACTGACATTATCGTTGTTGTATTTGTCCGTATTTCCAACAAGCCTGAGGACAAAGGGCACGATTACGGCCACGGCAAATATGAGACGTTGGCGACATTGATCATAGGAGTCATTCTGTTTTTTGTCGGACTTGGCATTTTTTGGAACGGTGCGACGGCGATTTATGGAGTTCTGAACGGTGAATTGATAGAAAGCCCGGGTATGATAGCTTTTGTCGCCGCCATAGTCTCCATTGTCATAAAGGAGGTGCTTTACCGTTATACCGTCGCCAAAGGAAAACATCTGGACTCCAAGTCGGTCATCGCCAATGCATGGCATCACAGGAGTGACGCATTTTCTTCTATAGGTACGGCTGTGGGTATCGGCGGAGCTATTCTGCTTGGTGACAAATGGGTGATTCTTGATCCGGTTGCGGCTGTCATAGTGAGCTTCTTCATCTGCAAGGTCGCAGTGCAGCTTGCTATACCGTGTTTTGAGGAATTGCTGGAAAAGTCCCTTCCCGAGGAAACGGAACATAAAATCATTGAAATATTGCAGGATTTTCCGGAAGTCAGCGATCCTCACCATCTGAGGACACGCCGGATCGGAAACTATTGCGCGGTCGAGGTGCATATCCGTATGGAAGGTTCTACACCGCTTACCGAAGCGCACGATACGGCTTCAGCCATAGAAGCACGTATCAAAGCCCTTCTCGGTCCTTCCACTCTCGTCAGCATCCATCTTGAACCTCGCAAGCGATAAGCAAACAGTCCAGTGGACTTTTGCAGCGCGCAGCCTGCGGCAGCAGGAAATGGTCAAGCGATAAGCAAACAGTCCAGTGGACTTTTGCAGCTTAAGTGTCAGAATGTCCTGCAGATTTCGAGACCTTCCGTGATGGCCGTGCGGATTTTTCCTTCTATTTCAGCCGGAGAACTGTAATCCAGGTTTTCTGCGGCTACAGTCAGCACTTCTCCCAATCCCCAAAGCGCACTCAGGGCTTTTATGTACGGTGTAGCGGCTTCAAGAGGATCACCGGTACGTATATTCATACCGCGCGTGGTGATATAGAGAACCTTCTCGCATCTGCAAAGACCTTCACAGGCCGATCCGTTGTCCTTAAAAGTGATGTTGAACAGTGACATCTGCTCAATAAAGACCTTCAGGATTGCCGGAAAGCTCATATCCCAGAACGGTGCCGCTATCACAAGCCTGTCAGCCTCTGCAATCTTTCGGGCCAATGCGACAGTATGTTCCGGAACATATCCGCTTCCACGTTCTCCGAGCATCTTCCTTCCTACACTATGGTAGTCTTCTCCATCAAGCGTAATGTGCTCAATGTCATGTCTTTTGCCCAATTCGGCCTCAATCGGCTCCAGAATTCTCCTTGTCCTGGACTCACCGTCACGCATACATGCGTCTATCACAATCAGTTTCTGCATATTCTCTAATTAAACAATGGTTTTTTCCATAATGTAGTTGGTCAGAAGTATGCCATGTCTCCTGACCTCCTGTTTCCTGACCGTCCTGTAGCCACGCTTTTCAAAAAACGGCCTGGCCGTAATCGATGCATGGACCGTTATGATGGATTTTGCTCCGATTTCTCTTTCAAGCAGATTGCATATTGCTGTCGCTATGCCTTTGCCCTGGAAGTCCTTATGTACATACAGCTTGTCCAGATAGCCGTCGGCATAGATGTTCCCGAACCCTACGATAAGGTCTTTTTCAGTGGCGATGCAGGTGATGCTCTCAAGGAATGACGTGTTCCACTCCTCAAGATTTACGCTGCCTGTAGCCCAGGCATCTACCTGCTCTTGGGAGTAGTCCCTTATGTTTATGGTATGTACCGTATCACAAAATAGGCAGGCGATCTGCTCCAGGTCCTCTTGTCTATATTTCCTTATTTCCATGTCTGTTTGAATGTTTTCCGTGTCCCGGTCATTTCGCAGGTAAGGCCTTTTATGGCGAGTGTCACCCAGGTGGCGATGACGAAAGGAGCCGTAAGCGTGGTGACGCCTGCCGACATTCCGAGCCATTGGAGAAGGACGGATATTGAAACGGCAACAGTAGCAAAGATGAAATCACGCCAAGACGGCCCTGCAAATGCGATAGCGCAGAGCACTGCATTATATCCCCAGAGCCCGGAATTGAAACCGGAATAGTCGTTCAGCGGAAGCAGGCCGGCAAGAAGAGGCAGAGCTGCTCCATAAATGGCGTATGCTGCCGCCCTTCTGTCATTGACGGCAATTCCTGCAAGAAAAAGCAGTCCTGTCAGTATGCTGTTCCCCTGCAGCATCACCTGGCCTGAATTAAATGAAAATGCCCGGAAAAAGGCGGGGGAGAGCGTCACCTCGGTTTCCTGTACCGTCTGGGGAAATCCTGCCAATGATGCGACGGCGAGAAGAATCCAAGTGGATATTATGAACGGGGCCGTATAGCCCGGCTTTCTGAAACGTGTAAAGAGCACGGTGAATATCGTGGCAAGAACAGGTCCGGCAATCAGGCCGTACCCTCCGAAAAAGACCCAGGCGGCGATTCCTGCCAATGTCCCGTTGAATCCATAAAGTCCGTTTCTGACATCATCCTCAGGTGCCCTGAAAATGCAGTATGCAACAAGGTTGCTTATCATATTGCCGGCCAGAGCCGCCAGGCAGGCCTGCCATGAACTTATCGCTATTCCGGCCAGCATCAGCACACCGGACCAGGAATTGTTCTGAAACATTACCTGGCCTGTCCCTCTCAGCACCGTGACAGCAGCATTTTTGAGATTCATATTCTTTGATCTGTTATTTTCCGCAAAAATAGTCATTAATCTCCTATATCATCTATGAGGTTTTTATGTATGTTTTAAAATTTAAAATTTCAGTTGATTCTTATTGAAATTCCAGAAAAATGGTTACCTTTGCGCCTTGAAATTTTGAAACACTTAGAAGATGCAAAACTATCGTCAGATTGGTCAGTTCCCGTCTCAGAATGCATTACCCGATAATGCACATCTTTCTATTTCTGTTTCTGTTTTTTGATTTAGCGGCCTTCCCCTTTGGGGCGGGTCGTTTTTTTATACAATACAGCATCATAATTTGAAAAACTTAATAATATAAAACGATGGAGCAAAGAGTTCACGCAACGCTTAAATTGGAAAACGGAATGGAATTCCACGGCTATTCTTTCGGATATGCAGGTCCTTGTGACGGAGAAGTCGTATTCTCCACAGCTATGGTCGGATATACGGAAAGCCTCACTGACCCTTCGTATTCCGGTCAGATTCTCTGTATAACATTCCCTCTTGTCGGATGTTACGGAGTACCGGAGGACGGAGCGGAAGAAAACGGAGTCTCAAAATTCATGGAATCCGACAAAATCTATGTCAACGGACTGATCGTATCCGACTATTCATCCAACTACAGCCATTGGAATGCCGTAAAAAGCCTTGACCAGTGGCTCAAGGAACAGAAGATTCCGGGAATTTACGGAATTGACACACGTGAACTCACCAAAGTCCTCAGGGACAACGGGGCTATGCTCGGAATCATAGTTCCGGAAGGTCAGACCCGTGATTTCCCTGTACCTGACCCGAACAAGGAGAACCAGATAGCTAAAGTCAGCTGCAAAGAGGTCATCCGCTATGGCAATGGAGACAAGAAGGTGGTCCTCGTAGACTGCGGAGTGAAGCACAATATCCTCAGGTGCTTCCTGAACAGGGGAATAGAAATCATCCGTGTTCCCTGGGACTATGACTTCAACACTCTTGAATATGACGGTCTGTTCATATCCAACGGTCCCGGAAACCCTGAATTCTGCGACATCACTGTCAGACATATCCAGGAAGCGATGAAGAAAGACAAGCCGATTTTCGGTATCTGTATGGGCAACCAGCTCCTCTGCCGTGCCGGAGGTGCCAAAACATACAAGCTGAAATATGGTCACAGAAGCCACAACCAGCCTGTCAGGATGGCCGGGACCAACAAATGTTTCATCACTTCCCAGAACCACGGATATGCTGTAGACAACTCCACTTTGGGAGCTGAATGGGAACCGTATTTCATCAATATGAATGACGGGACCAACGAAGGCATCAGGCACAAAAGCAAGCCGTTCTTCTCATCCCAGTTCCATCCTGAGGCTTCAAGCGGACCTACTGACACGGAATTCCTGTTTGATGAATTCATAAGCAAACTGTAGACGAAGTACGGGAATAATTTATATTAAAGTTTTAGATAATACCATAGAAGATTATGATAGACAACGACATAAAGAAAGTTATAATACTTGGTTCAGGTGCATTGAAAATCGGTGAGGCAGGCGAGTTTGACTATTCCGGTTCACAGGCTCTCAAAGCATTGAAGGAAGAAGGTATTGAAACGGTCCTTATCAACCCTAATATCGCCACAGTGCAGACATCTGACCAGGTGGCTGACAAGATCTACTTCCTGCCGGTTACTCCGTATTTCGTGGAGAAGGTTATCAAAAAAGAGGCTCCGCAGGGTATTCTGCTTGCGTTCGGAGGACAGACTGCACTTAACTGCGGTGTGGAGCTGTTCAAATCAGGAGTGCTTGACAAATACAACCTCAGGGTGCTCGGAACCCCTGTCCAGGCGATCATAGACACGGAGGACCGTGAACTTTTCGTTGAAAAACTCGACCAGATAGATATCAAGACGATCAAGTCCCACGCTGCAGAGTCTCTTGAAGACGCGAAGAAAGCGGCGTCGGAACTCGGATATCCTGTGATTATCCGCGCCGCGTATGCGCTCGGTGGTCTCGGTTCAGGTTTCTGCGACGACGAGGCTCAGCTTGAGGAAATCGCAGGCAAAGCCTTCTCTTTCTCACCTCAGGTCCTTGTTGAGAAATCTCTCAAAGGATGGAAGGAGATTGAGTATGAAGTGGTGCGTGACCGTTATGACAACTGTATCACGGTCTGCAATATGGAGAACTTCGACCCCCTCGGAATACATACAGGTGAAAGTATCGTAGTCGCTCCTACACAGACACTTACCAATGACGACTGCCAGTATCTGCGTGACCTTGCGATAAAGATTGTCCGCCACGTCGGAATTGTCGGAGAATGTAATGTGCAGTTTGCATACGACCCTAATTCTATGGAATACAGGGTAATCGAGGTGAATGCACGTCTTAGCCGTTCTTCTGCCCTTGCTTCAAAGGCTACAGGCTATCCTCTTGCGTTCGTTGCGGCAAAGCTCGGACTCGGATACGGTCTTTTCGACATCAAGAACTCTGTTACCAAGACTACTCCGGCATTCTTCGAACCCGCGCTTGACTATGTGGTCTGCAAGATCCCTCGCTGGGACCTTTCAAAATTCCATGGCGTTTCGCGCAAGATCGGTTCAAGTATGAAGAGCGTCGGTGAGATCATGTCTATCGGACGTACATTCGAGGAGACCATCCAGAAGGGACTCCGTATGATAGGACAGGGAGCTCACGGATTCGTCGGCAACAAGGAATTGAAAGTGGATGATATAGACGAAGCTCTGAAAGAACCTACCGACAACCGTATATTCGTGATTTCAAAAGCGATGCGTGCCGGTTATACTGTAGAACAGATCCATGATCTGACAAAGATTGACAGATGGTTCCTCGACAAGCTGATGAACATCGTCAATACATACAATGACCTTCTGCAGTATGAAGCAAGCGAGCAGATTCCTGACGAACTCTTCCTTCTTGCGAAGCAGCAGGGATTCTCTGACTTCCAGATAGGACGTGCGGTATATAAGGACAGGATGGAGAGTGAAAATGCCCAGAACCTTGTGCGCACGATCCGCAAGTCAAAGGGCATCGTACCTTGCGTTAAGCAGATTGACACCCTTGCTGCGGAATTCCCGGCTGCCACGAACTATCTTTATCTGACATACAACGGCTGCTACAACGACATCAAATATCTCCACGACCACAAGTCCGTGATCGTGCTCGGATCAGGAGCATACCGTATCGGAAGTTCGGTGGAGTTCGACTGGTGTTCAGTCAATGCCCTTCAGACTATCAGAAAGGAAGAATACAGGGGAGTCATGATCAACTATAACCCGGAGACTGTATCCACGGACTACGATATGTGCGACAGGCTGTACTTCGATGAGCTCACATACGAAAGGGTGATGGATATCTATGAGCTGGAGCAGCCTCACGGAATGGTCGTATCCGTCGGAGGACAGATTCCGAACAACCTGGCCCTCAGACTGGACGAAAGCGGTGTGAACATTCTCGGCACCAAGGCTTCAAGCATCGACAAGGCGGAGGACAGGCATAAATTCTCATCCATAGTTGACGCCCTCGGAATAGACCAGCCTAAATGGAAGGAACTGACCACATTGGATGACATCAACTCATTCATTGATCAAGTAGGTTTCCCTGTGCTGGTACGTCCTTCATACGTGCTTTCTGGAGCAGCTATGAACGTCTGCTACAATGAAGACGAACTCAGGAGATTCCTTTCACTGGCAGCTGAAGTCTCCAAGAAACATCCTGTGGTAGTCAGCGAGTTTATGCAGAGGTGCAAAGAGATTGAGTTCGACGCTGTTGCAGACGGAGGAGAAGTGATTGCATACGCGATATCCGAGCATATCGAGTTTGCCGGAGTGCACTCAGGAGATGCTACGATCCAGTTCCCTCCACAGAAACTATATGTTGAGACGGTAAGGCGTATCAAGAAGATAGCCAAGAAGATAGCATCTGCACTTGAAATCTCGGGACCTTTCAATATCCAGTTCCTTGCAAAGGACAACGAGATCAAGGTCATCGAGTGTAACCTGCGTGCTTCAAGAAGTTTTCCTTTTGTCTCCAAAGTTCTGAAGATTAATCTTATAGAGCTGGCAACTAAAGTAATGCTCGGTATGAAGCCGACAGCACCTCACAAGAGCGCGTTCGACCTTGACTACGTAGGTATCAAGTCATCCCAGTTCTCATTCCCGCGTCTGCAGCAGGCGGACCCTGTACTCGGTGTGGATATGGCTTCCACAGGTGAGGTCGGATGTATCGGAGATGATTTCAACGAGGCTCTGCTCAAGTCCATCCTTTCGGTAGGCTACAGGATTCCGGAGAAGAAGATTCTTATCTCATCAGGTGACGCACTTCAGAAAGCTGATATGCTGAACGCCTGCAAACTGCTGGTATCCAACGGATATGAATTGTATGCCACTGCAGGTACATATAAATATCTTGTGGAAAATGAAGTTCCTGCCACCCGTGTCCTTTGGCCAAGCGAGTGTTCCGACCCTGAGCTCTCAGGATATGCTCCGGCTTTGGAGATGCTGCATGACAAGAAGATAGACCTTGTCATAAACATCCCTAAGAACTTCTCTACAGGCGAGCTTACAAACGGTTACCAGATACGCCGCGCGGCAGTGGATTTCAATATTCCGCTTATCACGAATGCACGTCTTGCCACAGCCTTTATAAGGGCATTCTGCAATGTCAGCATAGACGACATACAGATAAAGGCCTGGAACGAATATTAACAGGTATTGCATAATGTGGAGTGCAACGGAAGGAATCAGCCTTTCCGTTGCACTCTTTTTACTGTCCGGTACAGCCCGGTATGCAAAGAAATCTTGATATTGCAAATAAAAAGACTACCTTTGCGTGCGAATCGAAAAAATATATAGTGAAAACATTTGAAGAACTCGGGGTGTCTCCCGAAATCAGGCGTGCCATTGAAGAAATGGGGTACGCCTACCCGATGCCGGTACAGGAAGAAGTAATACCTTATCTTTTGGGTGAAAACAATGATGTAGTGGCTTTGGCCCAGACAGGAACAGGAAAGACAGCAGCATTCGGCCTGCCTCTTATACAGAAAATCAATGTGGAGGAAAATTATCCCCAGTCGCTTGTCCTGTGTCCTACAAGAGAACTTTGTCTGCAGATTGCGGGCGACCTGAATGACTATTGCAAATATGTGGAAGGACTTAAGGTTCTTCCAGTCTATGGAGGTTCATCTATAGAAAGCCAGATACGTGCCCTGAAACGTGGCGTACATATAATCGTAGCGACCCCGGGACGTCTTATCGACCTTATGGAGCGCAAGACCGTCTCCCTTGCTACAGTAAAGAACGTCGTGCTGGATGAAGCTGACGAGATGCTGAATATGGGATTTACCGAAAGCATCAACGCCATCCTTGCCGATGTGCCTCAGGAAAGGAATACTCTGCTTTTCTCTGCAACCATGAGCAAGGAAATAAGCAGAATAGCCCAGAATTACCTGCGTAATGCAAAAGAAATCACAATAGGACGCAAAAACGAGGGCACATCCAATGTTAAGCATATCGTCTATGTCGTGCATGCGAGGGACAAATATGAGACATTGAAACGTATTGTAGACTATTATCCTCAGATATACGGAATAATATTCTGCCGTACACGTATGGAAACCCAGGAAATAGCCGACAAGCTGATGCAGGAAGGCTATAATGCCGATTCCCTTCACGGAGACCTCTCCCAGGCTCAGCGTGACATCGTGATGCAGAAATTCCGCATACGCAACATACAGATTCTCGTAGCCACTGACGTTGCCGCAAGAGGACTTGACGTGGACGACCTTACGCACGTAATCAATTATGGCCTGCCTGATGATACGGAGAGCTATACCCACAGGAGCGGAAGGACAGGACGTGCCGGCAAGACAGGAACTTCCATCGCCATCATCAATATGAAGGAGAAAGGCAAGGTCAGAAATATCGAGAAGTCCATCGGCAAGGAGTTTACCCCTGGAACCATCCCTACGGCGAAGGAAATATGCAAAAAACAGCTTTTCAAGGTCATAGACGACCTGGAGAAGGTAAAGGTCAATGAAGACGAAATCAATGACTTTATGCAGGAAATCTACCGCAAGCTGGACTGGCTCGGAAAGGAAGACCTCATCAAAAGAGTGGTATCGCACGAATTCAACCGTTTCTATGAATATTACCGTGACAGGGATGATATAGAGATTGCCGTAGACAGCAAAAGGGAGAAAAAGCGCGACAAGGACGGCAAAGGACCGCGCAAGGCTGAAAAAGGATTCTCACGTCTTTTTATAAACCTCGGAAAGTTTGACAGGTTCAATCTCAAGGGGCTTATGAATATGCTCAACGACAACACCAGCAAACGTGTGGATGTGGGCCGTGTCGACCTTATGAAGAAGTTTTCTTTCTTTGAGGTGGACGAGCGTTGTACAGAAGACGTGCTCAGGGCATTTGAAGGGCTTACATGGAACGACCGCCCTGTGGTAGTGGAAGTTGCAGGAGATGTGCAGGAGCAGGAAGACCAGGAGGAATGGATGTCTATGGGAGAGTACAAAAGCTCTTCAAGATCAGGAAAGTCAAGCCGTAAAGGCGGACGTTCAGGAAGAGGAGGAAATTCAAGGTCCGGAAGGGGAGAGCGCAAGGGAGGAAGAAGCTCCGGAAGAAGATAAAAATTTTATAGGCATTTATGGACTCCGCCCCGAAAGGACGGAGTCTATTTTATTTTTGGATAAATTAATTATTCAAAAGTAATGGCTACAGTAAAATTAAAATTCCGTCCTTCGGGAAAATCGGACAGACAAGGGACATTGTATTATCAGGTAATCCATCAACGTACGGCAAGACAGATCGGGACAAACCACAGAATATATCCTGTGGAATGGGATTCCGGGCGTTCTGAAATAATAAGTCCGGTCCCGCTGCAGAGTGATGAAAGGCTTTTTGCCATACGCTCGGCCGTAGAAAAGGATATGGAGAGGCTGAAGAAGATTATATGCAGCCTGGAAGGCAGGGGCACCGGATATACCTCAGATGATGTAGTGCTGCTGTACAGGCATCCAAACTCTGAAATCAGCCTTACATCGTTTATGGGGGAACTTGCCGTATGGCTTAAAAGCATAGGGAAGACACGTATATCCGAGACGTATGCGGTATCCCTGAACAGTTTTATGCGTTTCAACGGAGGAAAGGATGTGCTGTTTGATGAAATCAGCTCCAATATGATGATTGAATATGAAGCATTCCTCAAATCATCAGGTGTCAGTCCCAATACCTCGTCATTCTATATGCGCAATCTCCGTGCAGCCTACAACAGGGCTGTGGACAAGGGACTGGCGGTGCAGAATTTTCCGTTCAGATATGTCTATACCGGTATAGGGAAGACAGTCAAGCGCGCTCTGCCTCTGAAGGCCATAAGGCGGATAAAGGAGATTCCGCTGCATCCCGGGGCGGATTTTGCGCGGAATATGTTTCTTTTCAGCTTCTATACACGCGGAATGTCGTTTGTGGATATGAGCTATCTGAAGAAGACCGACCTTAAAAACGGAAATCTTGTCTACCGGAGAAGAAAGACAGGCCAGCGTCTGGTAATCAGATGGGAATCCTGTATGCAGGATATTGTGGAGAAATATGATACGGGAGACTCGCCTTATCTTCTGCCTATAATAAGGCACAGCGGTATGGATGAACGGAAGCAGTATCTGAATATGGGGCACTTCGTCAACCGTCACCTCAAAAACATCGGCACCAGGCTGAATCTTGACATTATGCTGACTATGTATGTAAGCAGGCATACCTGGGCAAGTGCCGCAAAAGTCAAGAATATACCCACTGCTGTAATAAGCGAGGCTTTGGGGCACGGGTCGGAAATGACTACGCGCATTTATCTCGCATCATTGGACAACGGTATAGTAGACAACGCCAACAGACTTATTCTCAGGGAACTATGACCTATACGACATCTATGGCAAAGGCTTATATGCTCCGGATTAGGGTTAAATCAAATAAAAGCAGTATATTTGCACCCGGATATTAAAAATATTTAAGATGAAAAAAATCATTTCTATGGCTGCTGTTGCAGCTGCAATAATGACTCTTTTCTCCTGCACACAGGCACTTGACCTTTCAGGAGAATGGAAAGTCAAGACTATCAACGGGGAAGAGATCGCTGCTCCTCAGACTGAGGATGAGGTGGCTCCGTTCATTGAATTTGACGTGGAAAACGGAAGGATTCACGGTAACACAGGTGTAAACATCGTCAACGGCAATTATACCCTTGATGGAAACAATCTGTCATTCGGTACTCTGATGACTACGATGATGGCAGGACCTGAATCCAAGATGAAGACTGAGCAGGATTTCCTTGCTGCAGTAAACGCTGTGAAGACAGCCAAGACTGCTGACGGAATCCTTACTCTCTACGATGCTGAAGGAAAAGCACTGATGACTCTTTCAAAATAAAGAAAGACTTCCGTATAAAAAATGGGCTGACCGAAGATGGTCAGCCCATTTTTTATTGTTTCTGTATCGTAGTCTACTGAAGTTTGTCACCGTTCATAGTGATTAGGAACTCTTCGTTGGAGACTGTCTTTTCAAAGCGTGTCTTCAGGAATTCCATCGCTTCTACTGATGTCATATCCGCAAGATAATTCCTCAGAATCCAGATTCTGTTGATATACTCAGGATTATAGAGCAAATCATCACGGCGTGTGCTTGAAAGCGTGACGTCAACAGCAGGGAATATACGTTTGTTTGCCAGCTTCCTGTCAAGCTGAAGCTCCATATTTCCTGTTCCCTTGAACTCCTCGAAAATCACCTCGTCCATTTTTGAACCGGTGTCGATAAGGGCTGTCGCAAGAATTGTCAGCGATCCTCCGCCTTCAATATTGCGGGCTGCTCCGAAAAATCTCTTCGGCTTGTGGAGAGCATTGGCGTCCACACCTCCTGAAAGCACTTTTCCTGAAGCAGGCTGTACGGTATTGTATGCACGTGCGAGACGCGTGATTGAATCAAGGAAAATCACCACATCGTGTCCGCATTCAACCATTCTTTTAGCTTTCTCCAGCACCATATTGGCCACTTTCACATGCCTTTCCGCAGGCTCGTCAAATGTGGAAGCCACGACCTCAGCCTTTACGCTTCTCGCCATATCAGTTACCTCCTCAGGACGCTCATCTATGAGAAGAACTATCATATAGGCCTCAGGATGGTTGTCCGCAATTGCGTTGGCGATTGATTTCAGAAGCACTGTCTTACCTGTTTTAGGCTGCGCCACTATAAGTCCTCTCTGACCTTTTCCTATAGGAGTGAACATATCCACTACACGGCAGGACAGGTCATTGTGCCCGTTTCCGAGAAGATTGAACTTTTCCTCAGGGAAAAGGGGAGTAAGGAAATCAAAAGGAACCCTGTCCCTTATATATTCCGGAGTACGTCCGTTGATATATTTGATTCTGACCAGCGGGAAATATTTGTCTCCCTCCTTAGGAGGCTTGATTTCTCCCGTCACTGTGTCACCTGTCTTGAGGGCATTTGCCTTGATCTGGTTCTGTGACACATATATGTCATCTGGTGAATTGAGATAATTATAGTCCGATGAACGTAGGAATCCATAGCCGTCAGGCATAATTTCAAGGACTCCTGTAGCTTCCACTACTCCTTCGAACTCCAGCTTGGGCTGCTGGACCGTCTGCTGAGGTCTCTGATGATTATTGTTGTGATAATTGTTTCCGGTATTCTGTGCGGCCGAATTGCCGTATCCGTTGTTATTGTTGTAGGAATTGTTCTGACTGTTGCCCGGCTCATTCCTGTTTATGCGTGCCCTGCGGTTTTTCTGCCCCTGGAAATCCTGGTTTGACTGTTTCTGAACCGGTTCCTGCGTCTTGCTTTCAGATGCTGAAGACGCTTTGTCCGTTTCCGGCTGTTCTTTAGGCTGAGCCTGCTGCTGTACAGGTGCCTTTTCCTGTGCCTGAGGTTTTGTCTGTGCTGCCTCAGCCTGTGGCTCCTGTGTCTGTTTCGGTTTGCGTCCTCTTTTTTTAGGAGCTGGAGTCTCTTTTGGCTGCTGAGGCTCTGCTGCAGCTTCCGGTGCAGACTCTTTTTTCTTCTGTACAGGCTTTTCTTTGGCTTTGTTTTCTTCCTTTGCCGGTTCTGCCTGGCTGATAGTCTTCTCTTTTTTAGGTCTGCCTCTGCGTGGTTTGTCAGGTTTGTCCTGAGCTTTTATCGAGTCAAGGACAGCTTCCTGGTCAAGAATCTCATATATGAGTGTGTCCTTGTCTTTCTTCTTCACGTTCTTTATCTTGAGTTCGGCCGCAATGGACTGGACCTTCTCAAGCTCCATCTCTTTTAGCTCAAAAATTTTGTGCATAAATATGTATTCTGATAAATGATTATTCTTTTAGAAATTCCCGAATAGGTACACAAAGATAAATAAAAAATCCGCATATACGCATTGCAGATGCGAAAAATATTGAAATTTTATCAGAATATACAATATTTTATCAGAAATTATCCCAGTAGCTGTGGCTTTTCTTATACCTCAAAAGATCGGCAAGAGCGGCGGCATTTGCAGCTATACGGAAACTCCACGACTTCCATTGTCCGGTCGGCACCCAGCTGACGGATATGTTGAAGCAATGCAGGTCGTATGTCGCACCCACCTGCGTAGTCGTCATCTTGAGAGCCATAAGGTCAAAACCGGTCTGCAGGTTAAGAGCAAGGGCCGGGGTTATCTTTACGTTTCCCGATACTCCAAGCGTCTGTGTATGCCTGTGGTTTGTAATGACCTGCCCGTTGGAATACTGATATGTCCTGGAATAGCTGTAGTTGTAGTTGAAATTGACAGACCACGGAGAATTAGGGTTCATATAATACAGCCATCCTCCAGGAATATATTCCCCTGTGACAGGATGATAATAGATTCTCGTATAATGGTCGGCAGGATTGCCTCCGGCCTGGCGCGTACCGTCATTGCCGTTGATCTTTCCGTCCCCGGAAAGGGAGTAGGAGAGGGAAGCGCCGGCATTCGTAAGTCTCACAGGCTTGTGCCAGCCTTGTGTCTGCACATTGAATTTGTTCACCCTCCTCACGCTGTTGCCCACCACTTCCATAGCATAAGGGTCAAGATGCACATTTGCATTTATACCCAACTTGCCGAATACGGAAGTCGACATCGTTATTCCGATATTGTTCATCCTGAGCGAGTCCGCAAGGAAGTTGTATCCGGTAGTGAGCGACAGATTGTCTATCAGCTTGATCTTTTTGCTTCCTGTACCTGTCGTGTCCCTCAGATCGCGCACCTTGGCCTCAAGGTTGTTGCCTATGGTAAGGTTCATGCTTGCAGTCTTGCCGCGTCCAGGGGCAGAGTTTATCTGTCCTGCATATATGTTGTATGTCTGTGACTGCTCCACGCCGTTTGCATCCACATAGTTAAGGGTTCTCCAGCCGTTGAAGTGCGTACCCTTCTCCGGAGAGAACGAGAAGTTTACGGAAGGAGTGATGACGTGCCTTATGGCCTGAAGCTTATGGTGCTTGCCATAGTTGAACATACCGTACAGACGGGTGCTGACGGATAAGCCTCCTGAATAATTGTGAGTCGCACCGAAGTGCTGGAACTGTCCGGCCCTCTTTTCCTCCACCTTGCCGGTCTCCTCGTTGTAGAAGCGTTCCCTCTTGTCAAAGAACCAGTTCATACCGTAGGTGATGCTCGGGGTGAAATTTATATACTTGAACAAAGTGAAGTTCGGCAGACCTATCTGGAAGTTGTGGGCCATACCGTTCTGCATCTTGTCCCAGAAGCCCGGCTTGTTGAATTCCGATGCCTTGAAATTGATTTTGTTCTGGAGTGTCGTATTGTATCCTATTGAGAATTTCTCATAGAATTTCTCTTTTCCGACCCTGTTCTTCCTTTTGAACGGATAAAGGCGAGAAACGGAGAATGTGACATTAGGCAGAGTGAACGCATACGAACTGTCCCTCGAGTTCTGGCTGTGAAGCGCGTTGACGGACAGATTCAACTTGCCGTTCCAGTTCTTGGCCCAGGATATCGATGACGATATCTGGTTCTGCAACGCTTCATTGATTGAACTTGAGTTGTATTTGTTGTTGGAAGGGCTGGAGAAGTTGACGGACGCGCTGAAAGACATTCCCGGGTTTGCCTTTGAATCCTGGGAGTGGCTCCAGCGGACTGCAAAGTTCCTTGTCTGGAAGAAATCCGAGCTTCCCTTTTCTCCTGTCTGGTCATTGGAATATGTCAGGGCAAACGATCCGTTGCACTTGTAGTTGACCTTATATCTTGAATTCACGTCCACACCCCAGGATCCCAGCGTGTAGAGGCTTCCTGTCAGAGAGACGTCAAAATAGTCTCCGAGAACGAAATACATACCCATATCCCTGAGGTAGAATCCTCTGGCACGCTCCTCTCCGAATGTCGGCATCAGGAATCCCGTAGCCCTGTCGGGACGTTTGGGGATGAAACCGAACGGAAGTACCACAGGAAAGAGAGGCACGTCTTCTATCACCGGATAAGCCGGTCCGAATACGGTTCTCTGGGATGGCTGCGTCATTACTTTTGCCGCAGTAAGATGAAGGTAATAGTGGGGATGTTCACAGTCACAGACCGTATATCGTCCTTTTTTTATGTTTATGGACCTGTCAGGATTCATCTGGATATTCTTTCCGTGCAGAATACCTTCCTGCTCCTGAGTGATCATATTGTTGATTCTCGCCTTGCGTGTCTCGAAGTTGTACCTGACTTCCTCCATCGTGTAGGTCTTGCCTCCCTGGGTCATCTGAGGCTGTCCCTTGAACGTCCCGCTCGTGTCCCTTGTTCCCCTTGCAAAGACGGTCTGTGCCTGCATGTCGTACTCCATATAATCAGCGGTAAGCTCCATATCGCCGTATTTGACGGTAACGTCACCGTAATAGTACATCATCCTCCTGCCGTCGGTAAAGTCTTCTATGATCGAATCCTTCGCGGCCGAGAATGCCGGGCGGTCAATGGAACTTTTGCTCAGAAGGCTCAATGAGTCCGTCCTTGAAATGGAGTCGGCGCGTGCCACGGAATCACGTACTGCACGCACTGAATCGGATATCTGCACCGTATCCTGCGCGATTTCCGTTCTCTGCGGGTTTCTCTGCCTGTTCCTTCTTGACCTCCGGTCGTTCTGCGAGGAAACAGAAAAAGAACTGATGACAAGTAACAACAGTACTATTGACATCAGTCTCTCATACCCGATCTTATTGCTCCCGTGCTTATATTGAGACATCAAATAATCTTCTTATTCTGCTAATTCTGCAATTTTTTCGTATTTTTGCAAAATGCAAATTTAAGATTAATTTCAATTACTACCAAATAGAGTTGCTGTAATGAATATCAAATACACCTATATATTATTAATATCCTGTGTTTTTCTTTGTTCAGGAGTATCTGCATACGCACAGCAGAAAGGCAGCCAGCTGAAGCTGAAGACCGTAGTCATAGACCCCGGTCACGGGGGAAAGGACGCGGGATGCGTAAGCAAAGACCGCAAGACATACGAAAAGAATCTCACCCTGTCCATATCGAAACTTTTCGGACAGAAGATAAAGGAAGCATATCCTGACGTCAAGGTCATATATACCAGGACGACGGACAAATATATCACTCTCAATGAAAGGGCCGACATAGCCAACCGCAACAAGGCCGACCTGTTCGTCTCCATTCACATCAATTCCGTACAGCAGACTTCGCCGAGCGGATTTTCCGTGCATATACTCGGACAGTCAAGCTCAAAGAACAAAGACCTTTTTGCATCAAATATGGACGTCTGCCGCAGAGAGAACTCCGTAATTCTTCTCGAAGAGGACTACAGCACAAAATATCAGGGATTCGACCCGAACGACCCGGAATCATTCATCTTTTTCACCCTGATGCAGAATGCATTCTATGAGCAGAGCCTGCTGTTTGCCGCCGACGTCAACAGCCAGATGGCCAAAGGTCCCATCAGAAACAACAGAGGAATTTCACAGGATCCGTTCTATGTGCTCTGGAAGACTACAATGCCTTCGGTGCTTGTGGAGGCCGGATTCATATCCAATGCCGCAGACCTGAAGGTGCTGAACTCGGCTACGGGGAAAGAACAGATAGCCCAGAAGCTGTTTCTTGCTTTCAAGGATTTCAAGCAGAGTTATGACGGAAGCATAAATTACACGGCAGATGCATCATCCCGGTCCGTTTCAGAGCCTTCGGCCGATGCAACAAAGCAAACGGGAGAAATCTGTCCTGATACCGGGACTTCGTATGGCATCCAGGTGCTGCTGCTCAGCCGCAGGCTGCCGGAAGGGGACAAGGCCCTGAAAGGCTACAAGGCTGAAATCTATCCTGCCGGCAAAATGTACAAGCATATCATCTGCAGGCAGACTTCGCTTGAAAAGGCAAAAGAAATGCACAAGGAGGCGAAAAGAAGCTTTCCGGACTGCTTTGTGGTCAAAATACAGGATGGAAATGTAACGAGGCTGTAATGCCGCAGTATATAAAACAGGAAAAATCATAGATTATGAAAATAACAAAGGAATTGAAAATCGGAATTTTTGTGATTTTCGTATTGACAGCATCATTCTTTGTGATCAATTTTTTGAGAGGAAAAGACATTTTCGGGAAAGAAATAGATGTCGTGTCATTTTACGAAAATGTGGAAGGACTGCTTCCTTCTGCTCCGGTATATATAAAAGGGTATAAGGCAGGAGCCGTCTCTGACGTCGTATACCGCCCGGAAACAGGGGAGTTTGAAGTCATCTGCTCCGTGCTCAAGGAATTCGTCATCCCTGAAGACTCGAGGATAATCATATACAGTGTCGATATAATGGGAGGCAAAGGAGTACGCATCGATCTTGGTACATCGGAAACGCCTGTCAGTGACGGCGGAAGACTCAAAGGAGGATCGCAGCCGGATCTCATAGCGACGGTATCCGAGAGCATAGGTCCTCTGCTTGACAGGGTGACGGGCACAATGGACAGCCTGTCGGTTACCGTAAACAACATCAACAGGATTCTTGCCGCAGCCGACGAACAGAGCATACGCCGCACTCTGGCCCATCTGGAGAACACCTTGGCCAATGCAGAGAAATTGTCCGCCTCAATAAACGGCAAGTCTGATGAACTTTCTGAATTTATCGTGAATCTTGCGAATATATCAGGAAAGCTGGATGGAGTAATGGCCAAGGCGGACGCCGCGATGGGTAATGTCGCCGACGTCACTTCCGCTTTGAGCGAAAGCGATATTGAAGGGCTGGTGCTTTCATTCAAGGGACTTCTTGACAAGATACAGGATCCGGATGGAAGCATAGGAAAACTTCTCAACGACGGCTCGGTATACACCTCAGTCGACACATTGCTTGAAGATATAGACAGCCTCGTCAGGAAGATAGAGCAGAACCCTAAAAAATACATCAAGATCTCGGTGTTTTAAGCTCTGCAGATGCCCCTGACAAGGCTGTGGCAGCGCTCTGCAAATTTGAATAATTCAAAATAGCTAACAACCTAAAACATAAGGGAATCAACGTGTTTTTATTTTTATAACATATTGATTTACAATTATTTATAAATTAAACGTTTCGCATATCGTGAAACGTTTAATTGTAAATTATTTTTAATAAACAATAGGAAAAAGAATTTTTTATAACTTTTTTTTCCTCATCTTTGTCATCCTTTTCAAAAAACACTTATTTACGGATGATTCAGGACAAGCACATAATGGTATGGAACAACTGTCTCAAAGTATTTGAGCAGATCGTAGAACCTCAGCAGTTCAACACTTGGTTCAGACCAGTCAAGCCAGTTGCTATGGAGGACGCGACCCTTACGGTCGAGGTCCCGTCCGAATTTTTCCGCGAGTATCTGGAAGAGTATTTTCTGGATATGATCAAAAAGGTGATGAAAAGGGAGATCGGAGCGGATGCGAAGCTCCATTATATGGTAAAGCCTGTAAAACGCCAGCCGGCGATGACATATCCGGCAGCCCACGGCCAGGCACCTGTAAACAAGACCATTTCCGTATCGACATTTTCTCCTGCGGCGAATCCCGGGCCTTTTGTCTACCCTGGACTCCAGAGAGTACAGATCAACCCGCAGCTTAATCCTATATATTGTTTCGACAACCTTATCAAAGGCGAGTGCAACAAAATGGGAGTGACGGCAGGGGAGAGCATTTCTATGGCACCGGGCAAGACTGCCTTCAACCCTCTGTTCCTTTTCGGAGCATCAGGATTGGGAAAGACGCATCTTGCGCAGGCCATCGGTGTGGCAATTAAAGAAAAGTATCCTGACCTTGTCGTCCTTTATGTACCTGGCAACAGGTTCAAGACCCAATATATGGATGCTGTCAACGCCAAGAACAAGCTGACGGACTTCCTTGCATTCTATATGAAGATGGACGTGCTCATTGTTGACGATATTCAGGAGCTGGCGACACCGGCTACCCAGAATGCGTTTTTTCACGTGTTCAATCATCTTCACCAGTCAGGCAAGCAGCTTGTGTTCACGTCAGACCGTGCTCCTGTGGATCTGCAGAATTTTGAGGAAAGGCTTCTTTCCAGATTGAAATGGGGGCTTTCCGTTGAACTTCAGAGACCGGACTTTGCCACAAGGCTCGCTATGCTTAAGGCGAGGAGCTTCAGGGAAGGGGTCAAGCTGAGCGATGAAGTGCTCACTTTCCTCGCCACAAGAATCAAAACGAATTTCAGAGAGCTTGAGGGGGCACTTATATCCCTGATAGCCAATGCGACGCTCGCACATAAGGAAGCCACTGTAGAACTTGCCGAGAAGATCACAGAGAAGATAGTCGGCGAGGAGAAGAACGACATCACCATAGACAAGGTACAGAATGTCGTGTGTGAATATTTCAATATTTCAAAAGAGCTTCTTCTGTCACCGTCGCGTAAACGCCAGATAGTACAGGCAAGACAGATTGCTATGTATATGTCAAGAAATCTGATCAACTGCTCGCTGTCTACCATTGGTGCTGAAATAGGGGGAAAAGACCACGCTACAGTGCTTCACGCATGTACGACAGTATCGGATCTGATGTCAACTGACAGACTTTTCAAACAATACGTTTCCGATATAGAAAAGATGCTGGTGCCTGTAAGCAGATAATACAGGTAATATGGATTCCAATAGAGTTTTAGAGATCTTCGAGGAGATCACACGTATCCCGAGGGAATCGGGACACGAAGAGCTTATCATCGCTTTTCTACAGAATTTTGCAGCAGTGCATTCCCTTGAATGCAGGACCGACGAAGTCGGTAATGTCGTCATAGTCAAACCTGCTTCACCCGGAAAGGAAGATGTGCCGACGATAGTGCTGCAGAGTCACAGCGATATGGTCTGCGAGAAAAATTCAGACGTGGACCACGATTTCACAAAAGATCCTATCAGATATGAGTTCAGGGACGGCTGGATGGTCGCTCCTGACACTACTTTGGGTGCAGACTGCGGAATAGGAATAGCTGCTGAGCTTGCCATCCTCGAAAGCGGTCAGCCCACAGGGCGTATAGAATGCCTGTTCACCGTATCTGAAGAGACCGGGCTTGACGGGGCCAATGCACTGCAGCCTGGATTCATTTCAGGGAAGACACTGGTCAACCTCGATTCTGAAGATGAGGGGGAACTGTTTGTCGGATGTGCCGGAGGACTTGATACAACAGCTGTATTCGATGCCGACTACCAAAAGACGGAAGCCGGTGTCCTGTGTGAATTTGAAGTAAGCGGAGGACTTGGAGGACACAGCGGAGATGACATAGACAAAGGAAGGGCCAACGCCATCAAGGTTCTTGTGGAATTCATCCATAAATATGCAGGCAGATACCGTCTTGTGGACATTGCCGGAGGAAACAAACGTAATGCTATCGCAAGAAGCGCGAAAGCAGTGCTCGTGGCTGACGGAGATGAGGTATATGCAGATATGGAGACCGCTTTCGCTGAATATGCAGAAAAGACAAAAGAACAGTACTGCACATCGGATCCTTCGCTTGAATTCAAATGCAGCAGACTGTCTTCCGCCGTATATCCGGAATCTCTTGACAAGGAATCTACAGCACGCCTTGTGGAAGGTCTGTATGAGGTGCCGCACGGAGTGCTTGCTATGAGCCGTGATATACCGGGTCTCGTGGAGACTTCTACCAATCTTGCTTCCATCCATCTTCATGACAATGATGGAAAACGTTACTTCCGTATCGGGACAAGCCAGCGCAGTTCAATTGACAGCGACAGAAGAAATGCTGGAGACAGGGTTTCAGGGTGCTTTGAACGTGCAGGGATGAAAGTATCCCACGAAAACGAATATCCCGGATGGAAGCCGAATATGGACTCGCATATACTTGATGTGACCAGGAATGCATATAAGGAACTTTTCGGTGTGGATCCTGTAGTGCGTGCAATCCACGCAGGACTCGAATGCGGACTTTTCCTTGAAAAGTTCCCGGGGCTGGATATGATTTCATTCGGACCGACACTCAGGGGAGTGCACGCTCCAGGCGAAAGGCTTGAGCTTGCATCACTCGACAAATTCGTGAAACTGCTTGACAAAGTTATAGATGATCTGAGTTGATATGGTACAGATTGCTCCATCAATGCTTTCCGCGGATTTTCTGCATCTTGAAAAAGATGTGCGGATGGTCAATGAAAATGCAGACCTTTTTCATCTTGACATAATGGACGGCACTTTTGTGCCGAACATTTCATACGGATTTCCTGTAGTTGAAGCCATAGCCAGGAAGGCGGAGAAGCCTCTTGACGCTCATCTTATGATTATAAATCCGGACAAATATGTAGAGCGGTTCGCCGCGGCCGGCGTAAAGATGCTGAGTTTCCATTATGACGCCGTAGAGGATCCGGCTTATGTCATCGAAATGATAAGAGCCAACGGAATGATACCAGGAATAGCGATAAATCCTGACATTCCGGTGGAAAAACTCTTCCCATATATCAGTTCCTGCGGATTTATGCTCATTATGTCGGTATTTGCCGGTTTCGGAGGCCAGAAATTCATAGAGACCACATACAGCAGGATCAGGACACTGAAAGAGGAGATAAACCGTCAGGGAGCCGAATGCCTGATTGAAGTTGACGGTGGAGTATCTCCGGCAAACGCATCTGCTCTCGCTGAGGCAGGAGCGGATATCCTGGTGGCAGGCAGCGCGGTGTTCAAAGCCGCCGACCCGTCCGCAGTCATCTCCGCGATGAAACAGGATCAGATTATATAGCTGATTTCTTTGAAAGCGAACTGTACCGGTTCGCTTTTTTCGTTTTCCACAGTCAGGCATCCGTTTGTGCTGATGCCTCTGATGATGCCCTGGAATTCCGTACCTGTCCTGCCATCGATAAAGCGGTGCAGCTCATTCCTCCTGTACATCCGTTCCAGATACATCCTCTTCAGCTTGTCATAACCGTTTTTGGAGGATGCCATCCGGACAGATCCGCTGAAATGCTCCATAAGAATGTCCAGTTCTTTTTCCGGAGCATAGCTTTCTCCTGTTTCAAGTTTCATTGAAGTAGGGTTGGGGACATCTGGAGGGAACACGGTCTGATTAAGGTTAAGTCCTACTCCTATGATGGAAGAGTTCAGGAATCCGTCCCTGACGCTGTTTTCTATAAGTATTCCGCAGATTTTCCTGTCACCGCAATAGATGTCGTTGGGCCATTTGATTTTTGACTCTATTCCTTTGGATTTCAGATATCCGGCCAGTGCAAGCGTAATGATTTCCGTGATGATGAACTGGTCTGAAGCATTTACTGCGCCCATATTCTGCTCTACAGGCTTTAGGATTATGCTGAACGTCAGATTCTCCCCCGGAGCACTTGTCCACCTGTTCCCGCGCTGTCCGCGTCCTGCGGTCTGACTGTATGCCGCGATTACTGACAATTTGTCAATGTCTGCCAATACCCTGTGTGCCTCTGAATTGGTGGAATCCGTAGTCTGTAGCCATATTGTTTTCATTGGTGCGGTTTTTGTTTATATTTGCGGCTGCAAAAATAACAATTATAACTGATGGATAACAAAGATTTGAAGATCATTGCTGATGCAATGCTGGAGAAGAAAGGGCAGAATGTTGTATCACTTGATCTGAGGGTGATAGGTACGGCTATTTCTGATTATTTTATCGTCTGCAACGCGGATTCAACTACAAATGTGATGGCGATTGCCGACAATATAGAGGATAGGATGCTTGAAAAGGCGTCACGCAAGGTTCTCCGGAGCCAGGGAAAGGAAAATGCAATCTGGATAATTATGGATTATGGAGATATTGTAGTGCATGTTTTCCAGACACAATACAGGGATTTCTACCGTCTTGAAGACCTGTGGGCTGATGCGGAGAGGACAGATTACAAAGACGAATAACCAGAAAGGAAATGGCTGACAAGAATATCAAAAGAAAAAACGGCCCTGACGGAAAGAAACCGATAAGGGTCGTATTCAATATGTCCTGGATATACCTTCTTCTAATTTTCGGTATATTCTGGATGTTTTTCAACAACGGGGGAGCCAATCCCCAGAAGATAGAATGGGATGAGGTAAAGACGCAGATTGCCGCCGGAGATGTCAAGGAAATAGTTTTCATAAGGAATGACTTCGAAGGACGTGTGACCATACGGCCTGACAGGCTGGAAAAATACGCCGACAAATTCGGCGGAAACATACCGAAGAAATCTCCTCATTTCATTTTCCTCGTATCCGGAAGCTTCAATGCGGAAGAGATGTTCGGAGAGCTGAATGATTCGCTTCCTGCGGAGGACAGGTTCAAGGTAATCATTGAAAACGACAGCAAGGTCTGGAGGACACTGCTTGACTGGCTGCTGTTTCCGATACTTCTGATTGCGATGTGGTTCTTTATGTTCCGCGGAGTCAACAGGAATATGGGAGGCGGTGGAGGTCCAGGAGGTATCTTCAATGTGGGGAAATCTACAGGAAAGCTGGCCGAGAAAAATGATATGAAGGTGACTTTCAAGGATGTAGCCGGACTTTACGGAGCAAAGGATGAAGTGATGGAAATCGTGGACTTCCTGAAAAATCCAAAGAAATATACGGCTCTTGGAGGCAAGATCCCCAAGGGAGCGTTGCTGGTAGGCCCTCCGGGCACGGGAAAGACATTGCTTGCAAAGGCTGTGGCAGGAGAGGCAAATGTACCGTTCTTCTCCATCTCCGGTTCGGATTTCGTGGAGATGTTCGTCGGAGTCGGAGCATCGCGTGTGAGGGATCTTTTCCGTCAGGCCAAAGAAAAGGCCCCGTGCATAGTCTTCATTGATGAGATCGATGCTGTGGGACGTGCAAGAAGCAAGAACGGGGGATTCACCTCAAATGACGAAAGGGAAAATACCCTTAACCAGCTGCTTACGGAGATGGACGGATTTGATTCCAATTCTGGTGTCATAATCCTGGCCGCCACCAACAGGGCAGACATACTTGACAAGGCTCTTCTGAGAGCCGGACGTTTTGACAGGCAGATCCACGTTGAACTTCCTGACCTCAAGGAAAGGGAAGAGATACTGGAGGTGCATCTGAGGGGACTGAAGCTCGCTTCTGACTTTGATGTCGCATTCCTTGCGAAGCATACGCCAGGATTCTCAGGAGCCGATCTCGCCAATGTGTGCAATGAGGCTGCCCTTACTGCAGCAAGAAGGGACAAGAAGGAGATCGACCGCCAGGATTTCCTTGACGCGGTTGACAGGATAATCGGAGGACTTGAAAGGAAGAGCAAGATAATCACTCCTCAGGAGAAGAAATCCATTGCCCACCACGAAGCCGGACACGCTACGGTCAGCTGGCTTCTTCCGAATGCCAATCCTCTTTTCAAAGTCACTATAGTACCGCGCGGACAGGCATTGGGTGCAGCATGGTACCTTCCTGAAGAACGTCAGCTTGTGACAAAAGAGCAGATGCTTGACGAGATGTGCTCGCTGATAGGAGGACGCGTAGCCGAGGAGATAGTGAACGGACAGTCTTCTACCGGAGCCCTCAATGACCTTGAGAGGCTGACAAGGATGGCATACGCTATGGTGACATACTACGGAATGAGCGACAAGGTAGGAAATCTCTCATATTATGATTCCACCGGCTCAAGAGGCTACGAATTTACACGGCCTTACAGCGAAAAGACGGCTGAACTCATAGACAGCGAGGTAAAGGAACTCGTACAGTCGATACACGACCGTACCGAGGCCATCCTGAAAGAGAATATGGACGGTTTCCTTGAACTGGCTGCTCTACTTCTCGAAAAAGAAGTTATATTTGCAGACGATCTTGAGCGGATTTTCGGTCCCAGAAAAGGAGAAAAGATGGAACAGGGACAGGAGAAAACTGAATCTCAGGAGGTTACATTGTAAATATCAGGTTTAGTTCGTAAATTGACTTATGAAAAATGTTGTGGTGAGGACTCTGTCGGGAGTCGGGTTTGTAGCAGTTGTAATAGGGGCGTTGTTGTGGAGCAGGTTTTCTTTCGCTGCGCTGATACTGCTTATTACCGGTATGATGATGTATGAGTTCTTCAGGATGACGATGGGCGGCTCCTATAAATTTTCAAGGATTCTCGCGTGTGCTGCGGCAGTCATTCTGTTTCTGCTGACATTTTTGTATAAGAGTTACAATATACCCGGAAAGATGGTGATAATAGCCATCCTTCCGGTTTTTATCGTTATGATAAACTCGCTGTATGTCAGGGACAAGACCGAATTCGGCAAATTCGCCAACCTCTATACCGCGCTGCTCTATATAGCCGTGCCAATGAGTCTGTGCAATTTCGCTGTCTTCGATTCTGCCGGCAATTACGACGGGAAACTGATGGTCTGCTTCTTTGCTATAATATGGGGTTCTGACGTTGGTGCATATCTTCTCGGAAGCACCCTCGGACAGAAATTCGGACGCAAGCTGTTCCCTTCCATATCGCCTAAGAAATCATGGGTAGGTTTCTGGGGCGGATTCGTCACAGCCATACTTGTAGCCGTAGTGCTTCATTATTTGGGGATTTTCAGGCTTTCTCTTATGCACAGCATCATAATAGCCGCCATTATGAACATTTCCGGAGTCTACGGAGATCTCATTGAATCCCAGTGGAAAAGGCACTATGTAATCAAGGATTCAGGCAACAGCATCCCGGGACACGGAGGCTTTCTGGACAGATTCGACAGCACTTTGACGGCAATCCCTATGGGCATCATGTATCTGGTGCTTATGAATATCCAGTAAAGACAGTCTTTTACCTTTTAATTCTCAAGTTTTTTTTATAGTTTTGCAGCCTGAATGTAAATTCGGCTCATTATTTATTTGATATGAAGATTCACAAAGACGGTTTTGGAACCATACTTCTGATCTGGGGACTCTGCGGAGTGCTCATTTTTCTGTGTCTGCATTTCATTCCGTTCAGTATCATTTCATATCCTTTGTCAGCTGTATTCATTTTTGTAATGTGTTTCGTGTTCTTCTTTTTCAGGGTACCTGAGAGGGAGACCGCACAAGGGGACAGGCTTGTCACTTCGGTCGCTGACGGTGAAGTCGTGATTGTGGACAGGGTGTATGAAGGTGAATATCTGAAGAGTGAATGTATCCAGGTTTCAGTCTATATGGATTTTTTCAATGTCCACGTGAATTTCTGGCCTGTTTCAGGCAAGGTTACATATTATGCCTACCATCCCGGAAAATATTTCCTCGCTTTTCTGCCGAAGGCATCCGAACTGAATGAACATACTTCCATTGCCATCAGAAGTGAATACGGGGAAGTTTTCTTCAAGCAGATCGCAGGAACTTTCGCCCGCAGAATTGTAAGTTATGCCAATGTCGGTGAGGGCGGTACCAAAGGCGAGCAGTGCGGAATAATCAAATTCGGTTCACGCATTGATATGTATCTTCCGCTCGGGACAGACATCAAGGTAAAGGTCGGTGATGAGGTAAGGGCATGTGAGACTGTTATTGCCGAACTTAAGTAATCCGTTATGAGAGAACAGCTAATCTATATCATTATGTTCATTGCGCTGGCAGTGTCAGCGTTGTGCTCAGTACTTGAAGCGACTCTGCTTTCGACTCCGCTGTCGTATATTACAGGTCTTGAAGACACCGGGGTGAAAGGAGCGAAAAGATTGAAGAAGCTTAAGCAGAATTCGGACCGTCCGATTTCTGCTATTTTGTGTATCAACACTATAGCCAATACGATAGGCGCGTCCGTTGTCGGCTCGCTTGTCTTTGAAGTCTATGGAGATGCGATGGTAGGTATTTTCTCCACAGTATTCACTTTTATGATCCTTTTCTTTTCGGAAATCATCCCGAAGACTATAGGCTCCAACTATTGGAGGACACTTGCCATTCCGGCTTCTGTGATCATAAACGGAATGATTATCATCACTTTCCCTCTCGTATGGATTCTTGAGCATATTACAGGGCTTATTTCATCACATTCCAACCAGGTCAGCGTAAGCCGTGAGGACATTTCCGCTATGGTCAGCGTGGCCACAGAGGAGGATGTCATTGAAAAAGGGGAGAAGAAGATGATACAGAATCTCCTTAAGCTTGACGAGATTACCGCCCACGAGATCATGACCCCGAGCGTCGTGGTGGAAATGGCGGAGGGAAGTATGACCATAAGGGAATTCTATGATTCCGAGAACAGCCATTCAAGGATTCTCATATACGATGACGAGAACAGCGACTACGTGATCGGATATGTGCTTCGTCAGACTGTTCTTGAGAAGATGGCAGAGGACAAGTTCACCACTACTCTGCACGACATAATGCGCCCTGTTCTCAGTTTCCCGGAGGATGAGCCTGTAGGGAACATCTGGGAGAAGCTTCTGGAGAAAAAGGAGCATATTTCCGTAATTATCGACGAATACGGAACATTCCGAGGTATAGTCACTATGGAAGACGTCATAGAGACGATGCTCGGCCAGGAAATAGTGGACGAGACCGACGAAGTCGTGGATATGCAGGAGTATGCCAAGGAACAATGGGAAAAAGCCCAGAAAGAGATTCCTAAAGCGGACTGACCGTTTGAAGATATATGACATACAGAAAATATGATACATGCTTCTTTGAGCGATATGCGATGCTCCAGCTTCAAATGTTGCTCGGACATAAGTTTGACAACCTTGCCAATCGTGACAGACCTGATCTTCAGAGCGTAGGGAGCAACAGTCTCGGCATAGAAGTGACCCGGGCGATGGAAGGCGGAAAAGAAGCCGCGCTCCAGATGCTGAAGGATATTTCCGGCATCACAAAGGATGAGCATGACAATGCCGCTGATTTTCAGACTATCATAGAAAGCGGCTACGGCTATGGTCTGCGCGAGGGCAGTTTTATAGGTGGAATCGAGCTTGACTACTGGAAATCGGCGCAGCCGATGATGGACATAATATCCAATAAGATTTCCAAAGTGTCATCAGGCTTCTATGGCTGTTTCGATGAATTCGGACTTTTCATATTCAGCAAAGAACACATAAACGTGATAAATGCCTTCGATACGGTCCAGTATACACTGAACCTGCAGCAGCCCCTTGATACGAAGTACTCGAGACTCTACATATCAGCCATTTCTGATTTCTATGCATGTAATCTTGAAGATGGAATATCCCCGGACTTCCGCGTCACATCCATAAAGGTGGATGAACTTATGCGCCGTGACCTGTTCCTTTCCGCATTACGGTCCGGTCCCTCCGGAAAATGCTGAAGGCCCTCTGATGGAATCTTTCGTATGCCGTCAGATATATAGCGGTAATGCTTATCCGACCCATTCGCTCGGGGCTTTGCCGAAGTGTTTCTTGAAGGCTGTAGAGAAATGAGACAATGTGCTGAAACCTGTCAGATCAGCTATTTCGGAAACATTAAGTTTACCTTCCTTAAGCAGCTCGGCTGCTCTGTTGAGCTTATAGCGTTTGAAGAAGACTCCAGGATTTTCCCCTGTCAGACCTTTCACTTTGTAATAGAACTTGGAACGTGAGATATGGAGCATCTTTGTCATTGTAGCGATATCGAGTTCCGAATTTGACAGTTCCTTTTCCATCAGGGCATAAAGCTCGGTTATAAAGGCCTTGTCCTGAAGGGAAAGCGTATCCGTCTGTATGTCATCGGCAGTGGTGGTCTCACTGAGAAGGGTTCTCAGCTTTTCGCGGTTTTTCAGCAGCGATCCGATAAGTGACAGCAGGTATTTCGGATCAAAAGGCTTGGTCACATACGCATCCGCACCGCAGTCCAGACCTTCTATCTGATTTTCTACAGTAGCCTGGGCGGTCAGCAGCACGACAGGGATATGGGACAGCTGCAGCTCCGACTTTATCTGACGGCACAGCTCATATCCGTCCTTTCCAGGCATAACGACATCGCTGACAATTATTTCCGGAGACATCTCCTTGATGGTCGTAAATGCTTCATCAGCATTGAACTTGCAGATTACCTTATAGTAAGGGGCAAGCAGCTCCTTCAGATAATGAGCTACATCCGCATCATCGTCCACCACAACTATCGTCCTGTGAGGATCATCATTTCCGGTATTTGGCCTCGGAGTATATTTTACCGGTTTGGCAAGGAAAGGCTTCTTGTTTTTGTCTTCATCAAAAGATTTCTCCTCGTCCGAATAAGAAATTTCCCCGAGAGGGAGCAGCAGCGTGAATATGGCTCCTGAAGCCACATCCGTCCTGTTCTCCGCCTTAAGATAGCCGTGGTGAATCTCTGCGAGAGTCTTCGCGAAATACAGTCCTATGCCTGTTCCCCAATTATACGCGCCGCGCATCTGGTTTTCAAGCTGGTAATACCTTTCAAAGACCTTTTCCAGCTGGTCTTCAGGTATTCCGGGACCGGTATCCTTGACAGAAATCTTTATATAGCGGGAATCATTGTCCTGCTCATGGAGATTGAAAAGCGACTGTGCATCATCACGTGTGAGCACATCCAGTGAAAACTCCACTTTACCTTCAGAAGATGTGAATTTCATCGCGTTGGAGAGCAGATTGAAGCATATCTTGTCCAATTTGTCCTCATCAACGTATGCCGTCAGGCTGTCCTCAAGACCGTATGTCAGGAATGTGATTCCTTTTTCTTCCGCAGTCACTTTGAATATGTCTGTCAGGTTGCGCAGAGGATTGATTATTTCAGTCTTGTGCAGCTTCAGTTTCAATGTGTCATTCTCCAATTTGTTGAAATCCAGAAGCTGGTTTACAAGTCTCAGCATCCTGTTGATGTTCCTCTGGACGATATTGAGCAGACGTTTGTCTTCTGAAGATATGTCACGGCTCTGCTGAAGGGAAGCCACAGGACCGGAAATCATAGTCAAAGGGGTTCTGAACTCGTGTGAAATGTTTGCGAAGAAGCTCATATTCATCCTGTTGACACGCTTCTCCTGCTCTTTTTCCATCAATGCCCTTTGCTTTTCACGTTTTTCCCCGATAATCTGGGAGCGTATCCTTATGATGACCGCTATTACAACGACAATAAATACTATATATATCAGCTTGGCCCACCAGGACATCCACAAAGGGGACTTCACTGTCAATCTGACAGAATTCTCTGCCTCCACAACGCTCTGGTCGTTATTGGTTACTCTGACCTTGAATTCATAATGTCCTGAAGGAAGATTTGAATAATTGGCCTCACGGTTGTTTCCGGCATCTATCCACCCGTCATCGAAACCTTCCATCATATAGAAATAGCGGACCCGCTCGTATTCTCCATACTCCAATGCGGAAAATGCTATGCTGAAGCTGTTCTGGCTGTTTTCCAGGACAATTTCCGGATTGAACGGCATAGCCTTTTCAATTGTTCCTCCGTCTCCAGGGAAGACAGGGCGGTTGTGCACCTTGAGCTTTTCGAAATGGACAGTTACATTTTTCTTTTCAGTAACGTCTATCGGATTGAACATCGTAAGGCCATGCGTACCTCCGAACAGTAAAGTTCCGTCAGGCATACGGCAGGAAGACCTGTCATAGAACTGGTTGCCTCCTATTCCGTCCACGCCGAACCAATTGATGAACTTTCCTACAGACCTGTCATATTTTCCGAGACCGTTCTGCGTGCTGACCCACAGATTTCCCTGAAAATCCTCTTCAATGCTGCAGATGTCGCTGCAGGGTACTCCGGGAACAGGCTCAAGACTTCTGTTTTCCCTGTCATATCTCATCAGCCCGTTGGCGACTGTACCCACCCAGATGATTCCCTGTGAGTCTTCAAACAGACATGACGGCACAAAAACGGAGCGTTTTATACAGTTCTCCCAGTCCCGGGACGCAATTTCGGCTTCAACGACAAGCTTGTCCGACTCCTTGGCATAGTACAGTCCTTTCCTGAAAGATCCGGCAAGAATGCCGTCCTCCAGAGGCTGCAATGAAGACACGAATGTAAAAGATGAAGTTATAGGATTAAGGTAATGTATCTCATTGTCCTTGATATATTGCAGTATTCCGTGGGAACTTCCTATCCAGATGACGCCTTCACTGTCTTCCGTCAGCGAGATCGGGTATGACACCGGATATTGCTCGTGGCTGATGAGCCTTCCCCTGGAATATGTGCAGCGGATGACGGTTGTAGTGGATGTAAGCCAGACATCGCCGTTGTCGGAAATATGGAATGTGCTGAAACCGTGGTTCTGAAATTCAGGGAACACTGTGCTCAAATCCATCTTTGCAATGGATTTGGATTCGGCATCATAAAGATACAGCCCGTCATTGAGAGTATTTATCCAGACATTTCCTTTCGAGTCGCACTGGATGTACGTTACCGATTTCTTGTCCAGGGCAGAACAGAGGAAACTGTTGTTGTTGAAACGCTTCTTATAGCTGTAATGTACAGCCACTCCCTGATCGTACGATCCGAACCATATATTGTCCTGGGAATCGGTGAATATCGTATTTATGATGAAGTCAGGCACTTCAAACGGGAAAGTGCTCTCGCTCTGATGTATCAGGGAACGTGATTTGGAGTTGTAAAGGAACATTCCGTTCTTTTCGGTACTCAACAGAATGGAACAGCCGTCCGTATACGGGTGCGCTATGTTTACGTGGGATCCGGCAAAACGTGGATGTCTCTCAAAGAAATCCGGATCAGACATATATCTTCCGGTATTGGTGTCATACACCATAGTCCTGTCATATCCGAATAGCCATATATGTCCGGAATCCGTCATATATGAGTTGCTGGCAAAAAAATCAAGCGATAGAGAATCCCTCATCTGCATAGTGGTTCCGCTGTAATGCAGCATCTTGTCTCCGCAGACGAACCAGAATTCGTCGGATGGGCTTATGAATGCCTTTGAGTTGAAGGAAAAAGGGGATTCAATTATCTTTTCAAATCCATCTTTTGCAGGATTGTACTGACAGAAGAAAGGCATCGAATAGGCAAACAGCCTCCCGCTTTTGTCTTCTATGATCTGTGTGAAATTCTTGTCCCTCAGACCTTCGCAGGTGACTCTTTTGAAATTGTCCTTGTCGGTATACCGGCATATCCCGTTTACAGTCGCCACCCATAACCGGCCTCTTGAATCCTTATGAAGGGCCTGTATCTGGTTGTCCGGAATGCTAAGGGAATCCTCAGTGCAGAAATACTGATGGTACTCGTGTACGGCATTTTTGTTCAGACCTCTGAACGTCCCCAGCCATATATGGCCTTGCGCATCTTCCGCAATCGCGTTTATACGGTTGTTGGATATGGTGTTGGAGGATTTCGGATTCAGATAATCACCGTACGTGCCGGTTTCGGCTAATGTGCAAGCTGTCGAAGCGAGCAGAATCCCGAGGACAAACAGATATTTTTTCATTTGTTTCAGTGTTATTGAACCAAAATTACTAAAAAAAGCTTATAGGGGTGCGGTATTGCGCCTGTTTTGGACTTATATGCAAATTTTTGGACAAATTGAAAATCAAAATTGTACGTATTGTAAACACAAAAATACTTTTCAAAAAACCTCTTTGTCCCAAAACACGGACATTTGCGCAGTTGTCATATCCCTGATATGGCAGTTATCTTACAGAACCGAACTAAAACCAATAATTTATGACACTTTTTGAAAAAATTGCGATTGCACTTGCTCTCTCTGCGGCTGTTTCCTGTGCCGGCGGAGCAGGCAAGGGTAACGGTCAGGAGTGCTGCGGTGAAATCAGAAGCAATACCGCGGATGCCCAGACTGTTACTGAAAGCGGAAAAGTCGCCGGGTATGTTGACCGTGGCGTCTACACTTTCAAAGGAATACCTTATGCAAAGGCAGAAAGGTTCATGGCTCCTCAGAAGCCGGACAAATGGGACGGAGTGAGAAGCTGCAGAGCCTACGGTCCGACTTGTCCACAGGGAAAGAGGGCAGGCTGGTACCATGACGAGTCGGCTTTTGCTTTTGACTGGGATGACGGATTTCCGGATGAGAACTGCCTTAGGGTGAACATCTGGACCAAAGGACTGAATGACGGGAAAAAGCGTCCTGTCATGGTCTGGCTTCACGGAGGCGGATATGCTGCAGGTTCCGGACAGGAACTTCCTTCATACGATGGACGCAATCTTGCATACAAAGGTGATGTGGTAGTCGTTACATTGAACCACAGGCTCAATGTCCTCGGTTTTCTTGACCTTTCCGCTTTCGGGGAGAAATATGCAAAATCCGGCAATGCCGGACTGCTCGACCTTGTGGCTGCTTTGGAATGGGTACGCGACAATATCGCATCATTCGGAGGAGACGCATCCAATGTGACTGTCTTCGGCCAGTCCGGAGGTGGGGGAAAAGTCTCAAATCTCCTTGCGACTCCAAGTGCCAAAGGCTTGTACCACAAGGCCATAGTACAGAGCGGTTCAATGCTCAGGACTATGGAATCCAAATATTCCCGCAGAATAGGCGCTGCGACTGTAGCGGAATTGGGACTGAAGCCCAATGAAGTGGACAGACTTGCTGACATACCATACGAAAAATTGCTTGCTGCCGGTGAAAAGGCTGTAGCCAAAGTGCGTGCTGAAGCAGAAAAGGACGGGGCAGTATCTGCGTTCATTTTCGGCTGGGCACCGACTGTGGACGGTCATATCCTGCCGTCGCATCCTTTCGACCCCAAGGCTCCTGAGATGTCACGGGACATCCCTGTGATGATCGGAACCACTTTGCATGAATTTACGACCACCACATACGTGCCTGCATTGAGAGGCATATCGGAGGCCCAGGCTACAGATATGCTGAAAGGCAGATATGGAGACAAGACAAACCGTTTTGCGGAACTGTTTAAAAAGACATATCCTAAGCACAATGCCAAAGACCTTATTGACACTGATTTCACGTTCAGGCCAAGTTCATTGGAGCAGGCACGTATCAAGTCCCTGCAAGGAGGCGCACCGGTTTATATGTATCTGTTCACCTGGGAATCCCCTGTAATGGACGGAATCCTGCGTAGCACGCACTGCATGGAGATACCTTTTGTCTTTGACAATGCGGTAAGGCACGCTTCAATGACAGGCGGTTCCGCCGAGGCTGTCGCTCTTGCGGACAGGATGAGCAGCGCGTGGATAAACTTTGCCAGGACAGGCAATCCTGACGCAGAAGGGCTTCCTGAATGGGAACCTTACGACTGCGAGAAAGGTGCTACAATGTTCTTTGACAATGTATGCGAGGTCCGTTACAACCACGACAAGGAACTGATGGATTTTGTACGGACATTCCCGGTTCGCGGATTTTAGCGGAATACAGATTTGACACTAACACTATCGTTAACAAATAACCAATTAGAAATGAGAAACAATTCGACATTCTCAATGTTGAAAAGAGTGGTAGTCACCGCACTTTTCATTTTTGCCGGAGCATTCTCTGCATTTGCCCAAAATCGGGTGCAGGTATCCGGAACTGTCACAGATGAGCTGAACCAGCCTATGGTCGGTGTCAGCATTATTGAAAAGGGAACCCAGAACGGAGTGCTTTCCGATATGAACGGAAAATACACCATCACCGCCTCT
Source organism: Bacteroidales bacterium (assembly GCA_009774765.1). Lineage (GTDB taxonomy): Bacteria > Bacteroidota > Bacteroidia > Bacteroidales > UBA932 > Cryptobacteroides. Next base: position 9,591 of record VSOK01000012.1, on the reverse strand, counting down.
GAAGGCTCGGTTCTCGAATTTTTGTATTTAGGTTACATCACTGTTGAAAAACCAGTTGGGGGGGGCACGATAAATGTCAGAATGGAGCCTGATTCCCAGCTGCTTGAAGAAACTGTCGTGGTAGGTTACGGCGTTCAGAAGAAAAGTTCGGTGACCGGTGCTGTGTCCCAGGTGAAGTCCGAGGACATCAGTTCCCGCTCCATCACATCTGCCGGACAGGCACTTCAGGGAAAGACTTCCGGTGTGCAGTTCATCACATCTTCGGCAAGTCCGGGAGCCGCTCCTGCAATTCAGATCAGGGGAATCGGATCGAACGGCAACAACAACCCTCTGTATGTGATCGACGGACGTCTTGCATCAAGCATCGCAGGACTTGACCCTAACGACATCGAGTCGATGGAAGTTCTGAAAGACGGTGCTTCGGCTGCGATCTACGGTGCCGAGGCAGGTAATGGAGTCGTGCTCATTACCACAAAGAAAGGTGAGGGAAAAGGCCGCATCACATACGATTTCCAATTGGCCAGCCAGAGGGTGTCCAGAGTTCCTCAGGTTATGAACTCCGAGCAGTACATCGACTACTATACGGAAGCCAATATCATTCCTATCGAAAAATTTTATGACAACTGGGATTTCGTTACCAACACTGACTGGGTAAAGGTCGGTTTCGAAAACTCTATCATGCACAGGCATAACCTTACTTTCTCTGCGGGTGATGCAAACAAATCTCTCTATGTTTCCGGAACTTATCTCAACAATGACGGTATTGTAGTAGGTGACAAGGACAAATACGAGCGTATCACAGGTATGGTAAACGCAAGCTGGAAAATCAAGCCTTGGCTTGAAATCGGAACCAACAACCAGCTTGAATATTACAAGACAAGGTCGGTATCAGAAGGTTCCGAGTATGGCAGCACTTTGCTTTCACTGCTTACTATGGACCCTCTTACAAGGCCGTTCTATCCTGAAAATGACCTTCCTGCGCACATGCGCAACATTACCAACAATACATTGAACCGCCCTCTTCTCGGTGACGGCAAAGGAAACATCTACGGTATCTCAGCGTTTGCAGGTGACGAGACCGTCAACCCTTACATCACAAGGGACAGCGGCAACAATACAAGCCGAGGCTTCAATTTCACTGGAACGAGCTTTATCAACTTTATGCCTGTGAAGGGCCTGACTGTCACCTCTCGTCTCAGCTACAGCCTTTCCAGCAGTGAAAACTACGGAGTAGCTTTCGACTATTTCGCTACCGGGCTCAACAAGAACGACTATCTTTCAGTAAGCGCAGGCTCTAATGCAAGTACATATTGGCAGTGGGAGAACTTCCTGAACTATCAGAAAAGCGTCAAGAATCACAATTTCGGCATCATGGTCGGAACAAGCTACAGCGAAAGCCGCAGTTTCGGCGTGAGCGGATCAATGAGCGGAAATGCTGATGCAGGTCTGGGATTCAAGAAAGATGACCCTCTGTTCTGGTATTGGGCATACGCTCATGAGAATGCCACCAAGAGCCTTTCCGGAGGAATGGAATCATTGAGCAGGAAGAATTCTTATTTCGGCCGTATCAATTATGACTATGCCAGCAAATATCTTCTTCAGGTTTCTCTCCGTGCAGACGCGGCGGACAGCAGCGTGCTTCCAGTCGAGACCCGTTGGGGATATTTCCCTGCAGTATCAGCCGGTTGGGTAATCTCCAATGAGAACTTTATGAGAAATACAAGGCAATGGCTTTCACATCTGAAACTCCGTGCCTCATGGGGACAGAACGGTTCCACTGCGAGCTTGGGCGGCTATCGTTATGCCACTGTCATCCAGTCTACCGGATCATATCCTATAGGAGGACTTCAGTATGTCGAAGGATATGCTCCATCCGCTACCGGAAACAAGGAGCTCAAGTGGGAGACTGCAGAACAGACCAATGTCGGTATCGATACGCGCTTCCTGAACAACAGACTCAGCTTCACTGCCGACTGGTTCATGAAGAATACACGTGACCTTATCGTCTCAGGAGCCAAGGCTTCCACGGTCGTGGGAAACACTCCTTCTCCTATCAATGCGGGCAATGTAATGAATACCGGCTTTGAATTCGAATTCGGATGGCAGGACCATATCGGCGAATTCAGCTATGGAATACGTGCGAACCTTTCCACCCTCAAGAACAAGGTAACCAAGATACATGAGACTTTGAGCGCGATAGATGGTATGGGATTCCATTCATACGGCGCGATCACCAGATTTGAAGTAGGTTATCCGGCCTGGTATTTCTACGGCTATGAGTTTGAGGGTATCGACCCTGAGACAGGAAACCCTACATTCAAAGATGTGGACGGTGTAGAGGGAATTACAGATTCAGACAAGACATATATCGGCAAATCAATGCCTACAGTGATGTACGGTATCACTTTCACTATGGCTTGGAAAGGTATCGACTTCCTGCTGTTCGGCACCGGCAGCGCAGGCAATGACATCTATTGCTGCCTCCAGCGCGAGGACCGTGCATTGAACAAGCTGACATATTTTACCGAGAACCGCTGGAGACCGGATAACCGCGACGGAAGCACTCCAAGGGCAGGAGCCAATGATATGGGCAAATATTTTACTTCAAGTGCCAATGTATTTGACGGTTCCTACTTCAAGATCAAACAGATTCAGCTCGGCTACAACTTCCCTCAGAGATGGATGCAGAAGATCAAAGTGCAGAATCTCCGCATCTATGCTTCTTTGGATGATTATTTCACATTCACCAGATATCCCGGGTTCGATCCGGAAGTCACCAGCTCAGGTGTAGACAAAGGACATTATCCAACTTCAAAGAAAGTGGTTGCAGGTCTTACAATTACATTCTAATCACAATGGGTGCGGCAGCAGAAATCTGCCGGATTTCAATAAAACTTTGATAGTATGAAACTAAAAAATATAATTTACATATCACTGGCTGGTGTTCTGACTCTGACATCATGCAACAGTCTTCTGGACATACCACAAAAGGGTGTACTTAACTTTGATACATTCTATCGGACGGACGAGGATGCCGAGGCGGCGATTATCGCCTGCTATTCTCAGCTGAGAAATCTGGAGTTCAGCTACAGGATGGGCAAGGAGATGCTCACGGACGACTTCTGGGCAGGCGGCGGTGCGCGTAACGACAATGCGGACCTGGAACAGCTCAATGAGTTTACTTTCGGCACAGACCAGACATTCCTCAGGGGAATGTTCGAAAGCTATTACGGAATCATCTACAAGGCCAATGTCGTGCTCGGGCATGTGACTGAAGAGACAGAAATTATGCGCAGGGCGAGGGCCGAGGCCAAGATATTCCGTGCCTGGGCATATTTCGAACTGATCACAATGTGGGGCAACCCTCCATTTGTAGACCATGAGCTTGAGCCGAGCGAGTATGCAAGGCCAAACGGTACGACAGAGGAACTTTGGGGACTTGTGGAGCGTGACCTGACGGAAGCTATCTCTTCAGGCAGCCTTACAGAAAAGTCTTCAGTGAACGACAAGACCTGGAGGGTCACTAAACAGTTCGCTCAGGCGATTCTCGGCAAAGCCTACCTCTGGCAGAAAAAGAACGGGGAAGCTGCTCAGGTTTTCAATGATATAGTAGACAGCCAGCTTTACGACCTTTATTCAGATTATGAGAACATACTGGTCGGACAAGGCAAACAGAATTGTGAAAGCATTTTTGAGAGCATAAGGGTCGACAATACCAACAACCCTTATGAGAACTTCGGACTTCCTTCGACAGGTTACAATACTGTAGCGTCCATGTGTCATTGGAGAACAGGAAATATGGACCTTAATCCGGAAGAGTTTGCTTCTATGGGATGGGGATTCCTCAATCCTACCAGGGACCTTTACGATGACTTTGTGAAATCGGAAGGAACGGACGGCTACAGGCTTAATGCCACTTTGAAGACATACGCCCAGATGCAGGAGCGCAACAACAGGATCAAGGCCGGAATGGAAATAATCAACGAGGGATATTTTATGTGGAAATGGAGAATCCTCAGAACCGACCTTCCTGCCGCTATGGACAATTCTATGGCATACTGCAACAACCCACGCTGGATGCGTTTTGCTGAAGTGCTCCTTTGCGGTGCAGAAGCCAATCTCCTGGCCGGCAATCAGGACAAGGCGGATGCCTATTATAACAGGATACGTACACGTGCACAGGCTGCCACCAAGTCAGGTGTGAGCCTTGAGGACATAAAGCTTGAAAAACGTGTCGAAATGTGCGGTGAGGGAACCCGTTTCCAGGACCTCGTACGTTGGGGCGATGCTGAGAACAAACTGAAAAACAATGGAGAAAAGACTCCGTACCTCAATTCGAACGGTGATGTGCGCTGGGTCAAATACAATGGTGACGACACTTCAAGATATGGATTCAAACCAAAGCACAAACTTCTTCCTTATCCTGGTGAGGAGCTTCGCCTGAACAAAATGATCAAGCAGAATCCAGGTTGGTAAACTATTAATTGTCAATGATTATTATGAAATTAAGATATATGTTTGCAGTTGCAGCCGCGGCACTTGCCATCGGCTCCTGCTCAGAAGATGCGGTGGCTCCTTTGACGGGTATGTATCCTGCTCCGGAGGAGTATAAGATGGATGCTGTCCTGTCCCAGCCTGTAGTCAAAGGAGACGGTGTGAGGACATTCACAGTGGAGTTGGCAACGGAAGGGGTCAAAGGTACGGACGGAGTATATTCCGGCACCGGAAATGTGCTCAGGATGAAGTTCGTGTGCGACAAATATTTTCTTGCGAATGCTTCCTATACTCCGGCTACATCGGATGCGGCAAAGAACGGAAACTATATTGTCGGTCAGGAGGGATCGGCATTCTGCTCGGTTTCCGACGGACAGGCAAAGGAGATTCCGGTCGACTATGGCTCGCTTCTCGTGTCATCCGTTGACGGTAAATATTCTTTCAGCGGCTGCCTCTGGCTTGCCGACGAGACTGTGATCAAAGTTAATTCATCCGTAGAGCTTGTCTATGAACCTGACCTCGAGCCTGTCAGACTGACAAAAGTGCTTGAAGCGGCAAAGAATCAGGGTATCGCTACAGTCAAGCTGGGTACGGCAGGAGTGACTGTCGAGTTCGATCCGAGCATATACTCAAATGTCTATAAAGGAACCGGAAACTATCTTGCGATAGATTTCTACAGTGCTGACGGATTCCTGCATACCGGTACATACAAGCCTTCTGCAGAAGGCGGAAAAGTCGGTGAGGGCGAGTACAGCATAGGATATGACACCACTATGGATTGGGGCTGGGGACCTCAGCCTATGTACAACTGGGGAACCTGCTGGTGGACTGTCAATGACGGCAACAATACCGCTGAAAAGATACTTGAAGGTGAAATTACAGTTACCAAAACTGGATCTACCTATACCATCAGCTACAACCACAACGGCTTGTGGGCAGAGTTCAACGGGGCGATCGAAGCCTTGAATCCTGACAAAATCGAATATGCCGGACTGACAAAATGCGCTTCGGCCGTATTCAACGGAAAACAGGACCCTAACAACAAATCATTGACGATCAACCTTACCACAGATGATGTTACAGCCTCACCTAATATGTATGGAGGTATGGACTTCAGCGGAAGCGGAAACTACCTTGCAATTGACCTCTATAGCGAGGACGGGACATTGAAAGCCGGATCATACAAACCGTGCGCGGAAGGCGGAAAGGTAGGCGAGAACGAATTCGGTATCGGCTGGGATCCCGGTGACATTTGGAATATGGGATATGAATTCACCAACTGGGGAACCTGCTGGTGGACCGTAGCCTCAAGCGGAAACACTGCCGTCCATGTGACGGACGGTATACTCACTGTCGAGCAAGCTGACGGGAATTATACTATAACTTTGGAGAGTTCGGCTATAAATGCCAGATATACAGGACCGATAGAATTGTAAAATGACGGCTTACGGCAGCCTCGGACTGCCGTAAGCTTTCACTAAAATAAAAATTTTGTTCATGAAAAAAATCGTTTCAATCGCAGCTGCGTTGCTGCTTACAATTGGTGCATTTGCACAGCAGGCACTTTGGGGAGGTTCCAAGATAGTTTCTCCTCAGATAAATGATGACAACAGCGTAACTTTCAGGCTCCGCGCCCCTAAGGCTGTCAAAGTGGAGGTGACAGGAGATTTCCTTCCTACACAGAAGATCGACACTCCTTTCGGACAGTTTGACGGACCCGGCTTTGCGGAACTGGTGGAGAAGGACGGCGTATGGGAATACACCACAGCTCCTCTCGCTCCTGAACTTTATAGCTATTCATTTGTGGTCGACGGCCTTATGGTCCGTGATCCGAGCAATGTATATATGATCCGTGACATCGCTTCCGTGACCAATGTATTCATCATCGGAGGAGGACGCGCAGACCTTTACAAAGTACAGGACGTGCCTCACGGAAGCGTGTCCCGTGTATGGTATGACAGTCCTGCGCTCAAGATGCAGCGTCGTCTTACAGTCTACACTCCGGCCGGCTACGAGCAGAACAAGAGCAAGAAATACCCTGTATTCTATCTTCTTCACGGTGCCGGCGGTGACGAGGAGGCATGGATCGCTCTCGGACGTATGTCCCAGATCCTTGACAACCTCATCGCACAGGGCAAGGCCGAGCCTATGATCGTGGTCATGACCAACGGAAATGCAGGCGAGCAGGCTGCCGCAGGTGAGTCTGTGGAAGGATTCGAGCGAATCCCGAGCATGCAGCAGAGAGGAATGATGGACGGTGCCTTCGAGCTTTCTTTCCCTGATGTGATGAAGTATGTGGAAAGCAACTACCGTGTCTATAAGGACAAGAAACATCGCGCTATAGCAGGCCTTTCGATGGGCGGATACCACTCTTGCCATATCTCACGCTACTATCCTGACAAATTCGACTATATAGGTCTTTTCTCAGCAGCCATTATGCCTGACAAGAACGCTACATGTCCTGTATATCAGAACGTGGAGGATCAGCTTGATGTACAGTTCGCGAAGAAACCTGCCCTCTATTGGATTGCTATCGGAAACACCGACTTCCTTTTCCAGGCAAATGTGGACTACCGCAAGATGCTCGATGAAAAAGGATATGAATACAAATATTACGAGACAGGGGAAGGACATATCTGGAAGAACTGGAGAATCTACCTGACCGAGTTCGTTCCTAAACTTTTCAAATAGTCATCTGAAGATATGAAACATACGATATTGTTGACTATGTCTGCTGCGGCAATGGTCGCGTGCGGTCCTAAGGGTGACCCTCAGCTTGGCCATGCGTCCATAGACAAAGTGGTCGCGGCGATGACGCTCGAGGAAAAAGCCCATCTGGTCATAGGGACAGGTATGGCCGGCACTGACGGCGAGGCTCCTGTCGTAGGCGCGACCCGTAACCTTGTGCCCGGAGCTGCCGGAACCACCTATCCTATACCTCGTCTCGGTATCCCTTCGATAGTACTTGCGGACGGTCCTGCCGGACTTCGCATCAACCCTACACGCGAAGGTGACAGCAACACCTACTATTGCACCCACTTCCCGATAGGTACCCTGCTCGCTTCCACTTGGGACCAGGAACTTGTGGAGAGTGTCGGTGACGCGATAGGTGAGGAGGTTCTGGAATATGGTGCCGACGTGCTTCTTGCACCGGCTCTCAACATCCACAGGAACCCTCTGTGCGGACGTAACTTCGAGTATTATTCCGAAGATCCTGTAGTCAGCGGAAAGATTGCTGCAGCATACGTGCGCGGCGTGCAGAAAAACAATGTGGGTACTTCCATCAAGCATTTCGCACTCAACAACCAGGAGACCAACCGTATGGGGAACGACGCCCGTGTCAGTCCCCGTGCGATCCGCGAAATTTATCTGAAAGGTTTCGAGATTGCCGTGAAGGAATCCCAGCCTTGGACGGTGATGTCTTCCTACAACTATCTGAACGGAGTCTACACCTCAGAGAGCAAAGAGCTTCAGACTACCATATTGCGTGACGACTGGGGGTTCGAAGGTATGGTAATGACAGACTGGTTCGGAGGAAAGGATGCCGTCGCTCAGATGTATGCAGGAAACGATATGCTCCAGCCTGGACGTGCAGGACAGTTTGAGGATATCGTGGAAGGTGTGAAAAGCGGAAGGCTCGCTGAAGCTGACCTTGACAGGAATGTAAGGCGCGTGCTTGAGCTTATCGTCAAGTCTCCACGTTTCAAGGGGTACGAATACAGCAACAAGCCTGACCTCAAGGCACATGCGGCAGTGACACGTCAGTCAGCCACCGAGGGAATGGTACTTCTTGAAAACAACGGTGCGCTTCCTTTCTCTCCTGAGATAAAGAATGTCGCTCTTTTCGGAAATACCTCATACGATTTCATAGCAGGCGGTACAGGTTCGGGCAATGTTAACCGTGCCTACACCGTATCCCTCCTGGAAGGTCTCGGTAATGTCGGCTATAATGTGGATGAATCCCTCAAGACATTCTATGAGAAATACATAGAAGTGGAGACAGCAAAGGTAAATCCGAAGAGTGATGATCCTATGGCGCATTTCTTCCCTAAGAACCGTCCGGCCGAATATGTTCCTGAAGCCAAGGCATTGGCCGGAACCGTGAATAAGAATGATGTGGCCATCATTACTATCGGCCGCAACTCAGGTGAGTTCCTTGACAGGAAACTGGCTGACTTCTCGTTGAGCAAGGAAGAGACCAGGCTTATAGAAAGTGTCTGCGAGGCCTTCCACGCAGCCGGCAAGAAAGTAGTTGTAGTGCTCAATATCGGCGGTGTAATCGAGACTGCCTCCTGGAAACATCTTCCTGATGCCGTCCTCTGTGCATGGCAGGCAGGTCAGGAAGGCGGAAACAGCGTTGCTGACGTGCTCAAAGGAAATGCCTGCCCTTCAGGCAAGCTGACTATGACCTTCCCTGTAGCATACGGTGACCACGCTTCGTCAAGGAACTTCCCTATAGACCTTGAATTCGGAATGTTCGGCAAGACTATGAACGAAAAGAAAGAGTCTGTGCGCAATGTGGACTATACTGAATATGAGGAGGGCATCTATGTAGGATACCGCTGGTTCGACAAGGAAAACATCTCTGTTTCATATCCTTTCGGATACGGACTTTCATATACATCTTTCGTATATGACGAACCTTCTGTCAAGCATACAGGCAAAAAGACGGAAGTGACCGTAAAGGTGACCAATACCGGCAATTTCGCAGGCAAGGAAGTGGTGCAGCTCTATGTGTCCGCTCCTAAGGGTGCGATGGACAAGCCGTTAAAGGAACTCAAGGCTTTTGCCAAGACAAGGGAACTGAAACCAGGGGAGTCCGAGGTCGTGACCCTTTCCGTTGCAGATGCCGACCTTTCCTCATTTGACGAGTCCAAAGGCGCATGGGTAACTGATGCAGGAGAATATGCGTTCCATATAGGAGCATCTTCACGCGACATCAAATCCACTGTGCGCGCCGAGGTCAAAGGCTCTGTGACCAAAGTAAATGAATTATTGTAATTAATGAAATTAAAAAATATTATAATTCTGCTTTTGACGGCCTCTTTGCCTTTTGTGGGTTGCCGCAAGCCTCAGGATGGGGACGGCTCCCGGGAC